>JBAWZF010000014.1 GCA_037143175.1 bacterium | reverse complement strand
TTTTGTTTAAATCATTTGTTTTCAATGACTTAATGTGGCGAAGCCACGCGCCTGCCCCACCACGCGCCTGCCCCACGCGCCTGCCAGAAAAGGAGCTGGCCGTACTCCTGACGCGACTGAAATTGCGACTTCCAAATGTGCCAATGAGCTTAAAAATGTAGTCAAGACTTTTGAAACCGTTTTGTTGATTTCCAACGACTTACAACTTCAATACCCGCCCAACTGGCGAACTCGGGTTAAGCCACGCGCCTTCGCTTGAATGTGGTTGAGATCAAGATCGCGGCAGGCGAGACCCAGGCCGCAGAGAAGATATTCCATAACGCGAGTCGCGACCAACAAGCGAAAATGGCCCTTGACCCGCGGGCAGGGCGCTTGCGGCAACTGATTCGTGCTCGCGATGCCGGAAAGAAAAGCGGTTGAATCGAAAGGCGCCCTATGCTCCAGTATGTTCCAGCAGTTTGTGCATTTTGCGGGCCAGATCGTCGCGTGAAAAGGGCTTCTGGATGTAGTGCATCCCTTCGCTTGGAACCTGCTGTCTGGCGATCACATCGGGAGTGTAGCCGGACATGAACAGGACTTTGAGGCCCGGTATCATCTCGAGAAGACGCAAGGACAGGTCCCGACCGTTCATCCCCGGCATGATCACGTCAGTGAGCAGTAACCGGATGTCGTTCTTATGTATCCTGGCGAGTTCCAGAGCAATTATCGGGGATTCCGCTGTCAGAACCTTATACCCGATATTTTTCAGAAATTGTTCGCAAATTATCCGCAGTGTTGGCTCATCTTCCACCAGAAGTATCGTCTCTCCGCTACCCTGGGGGATTATCGCAGTGGTTGCATTGTTTATTTTCACGACTTCATCCGCGAACAGAGGCAGGTAGATTCTAAATGTCGAACCCTGGCCCGGTTCGCTGGACACTTCAATGTACCCGATATTCTGTTTGACGATGCCAAAAATCATCGCCAAGCCCAGGCCAGTACCCTTTCCGACTTCCTTGGTGGTAAAAAACGGCTCAAAGATTTTGGCGAGGATGTCCTGTTCCATGCCGCAGCCGTTGTCGCTGACCATCAGCAGGACGTAATCACCAGGAACGGTTTCTGGATGGGTGTTACAGAAGACTTGATCGAGGGCGACATTGGCAGTCGTAATGGTGATTTTGCCCACTCCGGCGATAGCGTCCCGGGCGTTGAGGCAAAGGTTGATCAAAATCTGGTCGATTTGTGTCGGATCGAACTTGATGGGCCAAAGTCCTGGCCCCGGCTTCAAGATGAGGTCAATGTTCTCGCCGATCAGGCGGCGCAGCATTTTGACGATGCTTGCCATAGTGTCGTTCAGAGCCAGAACCTTTGGGGCGATAGTTTGTCGGCGGGAGAAGGTCAATAATTGCCGGGTGAGATTGGCTGAGCGCTCTACAATAGTAGTGATCTCATCCAGGTAGCATCCCGCAGGGTGTTCCGCAGGAAGTTCCTCCCGGCATAGCTGGGTGTAGCCCAAAGCACCCATGACCATGTTGTTGAAGTCGTGCGCTACGCCTCCTACCAGTTGTTCTAGCGATTCCAGTTTCTGAGCCTGAAAGAGTTGGGCCTGCAAGTTGATATTCGCCTGCTCCGTCTGTTTTCTCTCGGTGAGATCCGTTATCACCGCGCGACATTTCGACCCGTCTTCAGAACTTATGCCCGCAATTCGCACGAAGAGGGGCGGCTGCGATGTGGTCTTTATCGTCAATTCGCAGAATATCCTGGACTTGCTCGAAAAGACTTTATCAAGGAAATCGTTGAAGACGCAGCGGTTCTCCTCGGCGACGAACAAGCCAAAGCGACGGTTCAACAGCAAGGAGCGTTCGGTGTCAAGCAGTTGCGCTCCGGCGAAGTTCACCCGCCGGATCGATCCCTCGCGGTCGAAGGTGAAATAGCCCGCCGGAGCGAAGTTGTAGAGGTCAATATATTTGACCAGAAGCGCGTCCGCGTTGGTGCGTGCCTGCTGGAGTTCTTCATTCTGCATCTCCAGTTCGATCTGGTGGACTTGCAATTCATGGAGGAGTCGTGCGGTATCTTCCGCCTGTCTTTTCTCTCCGGTGTCCAGCGTCTGGCACTTCAGTTGGTCCTCGGCACGTCCGCGCAAGCCGGAGTCGACGGCAGGGTGATCATTGTTTTTCTTCATGGTTCACTGCCTTCCGCCCGTTCCGTGGTTGAAATTGCATACACATGGCCGGCTTCATTCATTAACGCGGTGGCGGTCATCCAGACCGCCATGGCCGTGCCATCTTTTTTGAGACGCTGGGTGAGGTATGGTGCCAGAATTTTAGACCGGTACAGCTGGGTTAACTGGGTCATCGCTTGTTCTCTTTGATTGATTGGAATGCGTTCGCTGACATTCATCGCCAGGGCTTCCGCTTCGCTCCAGCCATACAATCGCACCGCGCCCGGATTCCAGGCCAGGATGCGACCGTCCAAATCCTGCACGGTAATGGCATCATGCGCATCGCGCACGACGATTGCCAGGCGGAGCATGTCATTGGCTTTACGAAGGGCTTCGGCCTGTTTGAACTCGGTTGTGACGTCCACCAGGGTGATCACCACGCCGTCAATCATGTTTTCCAAAGTCCGGTAGGGGATAATGCGCACGCGAAACCGACACCCGTCGTGCGTGGTGGCTGGTTGTTCATGAACTACCAGCGTCCGCAGCACCTCGCGCGCATGGGTAGCCAGCTCCGGGTAAATCAGCTCCGAAGCGATATCGGTGATGAGTCGGCCTACGTCGCCCGGGATGAGTTTAAAAATCCGGTTTACGCCGGATGTGAACAGGCGGACGCGGAGCGTGCCATCCAGAAACAGGGTGGCGACATCGGTGCCGTCGAGCAGGTTCTTCATGTCGCTGTTGAGCCGGGACAGATCTTCCACCTTGCGTTGCAACTCTGCGCTGAGGGTCCGCAATTCCTCGTTCATGGACAACATCTCTTCTGTGGAGGTGGTTAACTCCTCGTTGGTGGACTGCATTTCCTCATTGGTGGACTGCATTTCCTCGTTGGCGGATTTGGCTTCTTCCTGGAATGTTTGCACTTCTTCGCGGACGGTCTGCAACTCCAGTCTGGCTTTCTCGAGTTCCTGCGCCAGGACCGCCGTCCGGCTGCTGCCGGTATGGCATGTAGTGGCCGGTCTTTTCACTTCCGGTGGCGTGGCTACGTCTGTGAATACGACCATCACCAGCCCGCGCAGCGTCTCAGGTTCGGTAATGGATTGAATGGTGAGATCCACCGCCAGAACACGGCCATCAGTCTCGATTTTCACGTTCTTGCGGACAATCGCTTCTTTTTGCCTGAGCGCCTTCCGGAAGGTGTCGTTCAGGTCGTAGCGTAAGCCCTCGCGAACCATGGAAAACAGGTTCCAGTTGGCTTTGCCCGCCGCTGGCTCCAGGTATTTCCCCGTCCGTCCGTTGATGAAAATGATGTCCCCTTTGTCGTTGACCAGCACGGCGGCCGGGGAATACCGCTGCAAAAGCAGTTGCTCCGCTTGCGCCTGGAGTGCGTCTGAGCGCTGTAACCCCTGCGGCAGAGGCACCTTAACTGTCCGGGCAGGTGGGAACGTAGCGGGAAACTCGATCAACTCAGCCGAGCGAACGGATTCGAGCCGTCGGTATAAGTGCGACTTACCCGTAAGCGGCGCAAAAAGGTCGGTAAATTCGCCGCAGGTCTCAGCATTGCCCAGGAATAACACGCCGCCGGGGCGAAGGCTATAGTGAAAGAGAGGCAGGAGTTTCTTCTGTAACTCCGGCAGCAGGTAGATAAGCAGGTTCCGGCAACTCACCAGATTGAGTTTGGTGAATGGGGGATCCATGATGACATTTTGTACGGCGAAGATCACCGTCTCCCGAATGGCTTTACTGACCAGATAGCCGCCATCCACCTTTACAAACGAACCGGTTTAGGCGTTCTGGTGACACATCCGATTCAATGTGAGGCAGGTAAAAGCCCGTGCGGGCTTTAGCAATAGCGTCCTTGTCCAGATCGGACGCAAAGATCTGTACAAGGGGTTTGTGCCCCGGCTTAAATTTCTCCTGAGCCTCTCGAATGAGGATAGCCAGGGAATAGGCTTCCTCCCCGGTTGAGCAGGCAGGTACCCAGACCCGTAGTGCCGGAGCGGGCGGACAATTTTTCAGTAACGCCGGGATGACCCCGGATTCCAACTGCCCCCATGCCGCAGGGTCACGAAAAAAGCTCGTGACCCCGATGAGGAGTTCCTTGAATAAAAGCTCCAACTCCTGGGGGTTTTCTTCAAGAAAACGCGTATAAGTGGCGATCCGGTCAATCTGGTGGGTGCCCATGCGTCGCTCGATCCGGCGATAGACTGTATTCTTCTTGTAAAGGGAGAAGTCCTGGCCTGTTTGCATCCGCAACAGGGCTGCAATCTTATCAAAGGCACTGTGCTCAATATCCGTCTTGGATAGGTAGGTTTCGTTATGGAGGGGAGTGCGCCGGAGATAGGCAATAATCTTGCCGGGCAGGGCTTCCGCCGAACCGACCACATCTGCCAACCCGGTCTCAATGATATTCCGCGGCATGCTGTCGAAGCTGGCTGTGGCCGGATCCTGCACGAAAACCGCACCGGCCTTCTCCTTGATAGCCTTGAGCCCCAGCGTTCCGTCCGAACCCATGCCCGAAAGCAGGACCCCGATACTATGAGCCTGGAGGTCTTCAGCCAGGGATTTGAAAAAGAAATCAATCGATAGGCGCTGTCCGCGCGGCATCATCGGGGCATGCAAGTGCAGGACTCTGTGCAGAATGGACATATCCTTGTTAGGCGGAATGACATAGACGCAATCCGGTTGGACCTTTGTGCGATTCTTGACCTGTAGGACCGTCATGGGGGTGATATGCTGGAGCAGTTCCGCCATCATGCACTTGTGGGTCGGATCCAGGTGCTGGACGATGACGAAAGCCATGCCGCTGTGTTGCGGCACGTTCTGTAGGAACAGTTCAATGGCCACCAGCCCCCCGGCTGAAGCACCGATGCCGACGATAGGGAATTTCACTGCGGCTACTGGGCCGGGGAGAGGTTCGGGTACAACGATTTTGGCGGGCTTTTTAATAGGCATACCTCGTTTTAGGTAAATTTTACCCCCGCCTTCTCTGGAATGCAACCTGAAAGGTTTACTGATGCGAGTTACCACAAAGACGCCATGTCCTTAGGCGAGGATTTGGGTCATCATTCAAGCCTCGACAGGTGAGGCGGAATGTGCGAAAATAAAAAAGTAATCCAAGCAAGAAGATGTGAATTTCTGATGACAGAGTGCAAACGAGTAGAATTGGCCATGAAAGAGGTTGAGGAGGTTTCGCTGCAAAAGACAGCCTTGCTCACGTCGATTTTGGAGAGTCCGCAGGGCATCATCATCTTTTCTTTGGATGGATCCTATCGCTATACGGAATTTACCCGCTCTCATGCGGAGACGATGAGAAATATCTGGGGCGTGGAGATTGCCATAGGCCAGAACATACTGGACGTCATTACCAGCCTGCCGGACCGTGAAAAAGCTAAGCTCAATTTTGACCGCGTCTTAGCCGGTGAATCCCTGCTTATGGTGGAGGAATACGGGGATCTCTCCCGCGTTCGCACCTATTATGAAAACCATTACAACCCCATTCGTGATGCGGCTGATGCGATTTCAGGTGTGTCAGTTTTTGTAATCGACATCACCGAGCGCAAAAAGGCGGAGACGGCATTACGGGAGAGCGAGACCAATTTTCACGCATTCTTCGAATCCATGACCGATATGCTCATGGTGGGCGCACTGGATGGACAGGTGCTCTTCACCAACGCAGCCGTCACCCAAACGCTGGGTTACTCGCCGGATGAACTCCGGGAAATGCATCTACTGGACTTGAATTCGCGGACAAGCGCCCTGGAAGCGGATGAAATCTTTGCTGCCATGCTCAGAGGCGAGCGGGATATCTGCCCCATGCCGCTGGCTTGCAAGGATGGGCGGCTAATCCCGGTTGAAACTCGCGTCTGGTTCGGACGCTGGAACGGGGTGGACTGTATTTTTGGCATTTCCAAGAACCTGACTGGCGAGCAGGAGGCACAACAGCGCTTTGAGCGCCTGTTCCGTAACAATCCGGCGCTGATGGCGCTCTCCTCGTTGCCGGATCAGCGCTTCGCGGATGTCAATAATGCCTTCCTCAAGACGCTTGGCTACTCCTGGGCGGACATCATCGGCAAAACAGTTGCAGATATCGGGATTTTCCTGCAACCGGAAAAGCAGGTCATGCTGTCGGAAAAATTGCGGACGGATGGGCGTATCAGCGAATTTGAACTGCAGGTCCGGCGCAAAGATGGGGCGATCCTTGACGGGCTATTCTCGGGTGAAATCATCCGCAGCCAGGGGCGGGAGTTCTTTTTGACCGTGATGAACGATATCACTGAGCGCAAACGGGCAGAAGCGGACAAGGAGAAAATGCATGGGCAACTCGTGCAGGCCCAGAAGATGGAGTCGGTGGGGCAACTGGCCGGGGGCGTGGCACACGACTTTAATAATCTGCTTATGGGCATCATGGGGTATGCCGAACTGTGCCGGGAAAGCCTGCCGGCGGAGCACCCCGGTCGTCTCCATTTGGATGAGATTACTCACGCGTCAACGCGCTCCGCTGATCTCACTCGGCAACTATTGGCCTTTGCCCGCAAACAAGTCATCGCGCCGAGGGTCCTGGATCTGAATGCGGCTGTGGAAGGGATGCTCAGTCTATTGCGACAGATGATTGGTGAGGACCTCCATTTGGCCTGGCTGCCGGGCACGAAACTCTGGTCGGTCAAACTTGATCCATCGCAGATTGATCAGATCCTGGCGAACCTGTGCGGCAATGCCCGTGACGCGATTGTCGGTGTCGGCAAAATCACCCTCGAAACAGCAAATATCACCCTCGATCAAACCTACTGTGCCGGGCACACGGGTTCTGTGCCCGGCGAGTATGTGCGGCTCACGGTTAGCGATGATGGCTGTGGCATGGAAAAGGATGTTCTCGCCAAAATCTTTGAACCATTTTTTACGACCAAGGCGGTCGGTGAAGGCACTGGTTTGGGTTTGGCCACGGTCTATGGCATCGTCAAACAAAATTTCGGTTACATTGACGTCACCAGTGAGCCGGGCAGGGGGGCGTGTTTCTGCATCTATCTGCCGCGGGTTGTGTGTGAGACTGCCCCATCAACGGGCGCCATCACCGCCGGCCCACCTCAAGGGCGTGGCGAGACCGTGATGCTGGTGGAGGACGAAAGATCGCTTCGCAAGATATGTCGGTTATACCTTGACAGTCTGGGGTACAAAACGTTGGCAGCGGAGACTCCAGCGGCCGCTCTCGAAATGGCGGCCCGGCACCCGGGTGATATTCATTTAATGCTGACTGACGTGGTCATGCCCGGGATGAATGGCCGGGACCTAGTTAAGAACATGGTGCCTCTTTATCCGCATCTCAAGTATCTATTCATGTCCGGCTACACGGCTGATGTTATTGCCCGCCAGGGGGTACTGGATGAGGGTATGCAGTTCCTGCCGAAACCCTTT
Organism: bacterium; assembly: GCA_037143175.1. Classification (NCBI taxonomy): domain Bacteria; species bacterium. The sequence continues at coordinate 55,627 of JBAWZF010000014.1, read as the reverse complement.
TCGCGTGACGTCCTTGCCCGTAAGGTGAGAGAAGTTCTGGAGGCTCCGTGATCCCTAAGCAATCTTTTTCCTGGTTTATCCTGGGCGGCGGCCTGGTGCTCACCCTCACGTCTAGCTTATATTTGAAATCGGTTACGGATACGTTGTCAGAGTTACGGTTCGACTCTCACTGTGCCGAAATTCACAATATCATTGCAAACAGGCTTGATGACCATGCCCGAATTTTGCGGAGCGGCGCAGCTTTGTTTATTGCATCAGAAAAGGTCACGCGCGAAGATTGGCATGCTTACTGTCAATACCAAAAGATCGAAAAGCAACTCCCGGGCATTCAGGGTATTGGGTTTTCACTATTGATCCCGCGCGCAGATCTGGCCCGGCATATACAGGACGTCCGTAGCGAGGGCTTCCCGGAGTACAAGGTGACGCCGGAGGGGGAGCGCGAAATCTACTCATCCATCATCTATCTGGAACCTTTTTCCCGTCTAAATTTGCGGGCCTTTGGTTATGACATGTTCTCGGAACCCGTGCGTAGGGCCGCCATGGAGCGGGCCAGGGATACGGATGCGGCGGCGCTCTCAGGGAAAGTGGTGTTGGTTCAGGAAACGGGCACGGTCGTTCAGGCGGGTACTTTGATGTATGTTCCCGTCTACCGTAAAGGGATGCCTTGTAATACCGTTGAGCAACGTCGTGCTGCGATCTATGGGTGGGTCTACAGCCCCTACCGGATGAATGATTTATTGCAGGGCATGCTGGGTGATAAAAATATGCGCAAGGACATGGATACTCATCTCGAGGTTTTTGATGGCGAGCAACTTTCCCCGAAGAATTTGCTCACTTCAACGGATGCTGCTGAGCAAAATCGGAAATTCAAGACGGGAGTACGCTTCACTCGACAGATGCCTATTGAAGTGAATGGCCAACGCTGGACGCTGCGTTTTACGCAAGCTGGGGTCGGGTATTTTGCAGTGGAGTACATTAAGGTATGGCTCACTCTGGTGGGTGGTTCGATCATCACCCTACTGCTTTTTTTCCTGATTCGAGTGCTTCAGAATATTCGTATTCACGCGCAACAGTTGGCTGAAGAGTTGACCGTGAGCTTGAGGGAGAGCGAAGCCTCATACCGCAATCAATTCAGCAAGAATTCAGCGATTATGTTCCTGATTAATCCGGACAATGGAGCGATTATTGATGCCAATGCCGCCGCAGTAAGATTTTACGGCTACTCGCGAGAGCAGCTCCTGGCCATGTGCATCACCGACATCAATGTCCTTCCCGAGCAAGAAGTTAGCCAGAGAATGGCCTCCGTTCCGCCGGAACAAGGCAAACTCTTCGAGTTTCAGCACCGTTTGGCCGACCACTCTCTGAGGGATGTGGAAGTGGCGTCAAGCCGGATCCAGTTTGGCGGGCGTATGGTCCTGCATTCGATTGTCATTGATATCTCCGAACGCAAAAAATCGGAGGCGCTGGTGCGATTGAAGTCCGCCATACTTGAGGCGCAAATGAATGCGACGCCTGAAGGGATTCTGGTGATCGATAAGAATCAGAGACGGATATTAATCAACCCGCGTATCAGTCAACTATTCAATGTCCCCGAGGCCATATTACATGACGAGGATGACACGAAATTACTCAAACATGTCGTCAGTCTGACAAAATCTCCCGACAAGTTTCTTAAAAAAGTCATCTCGCTTTACGGTCACCCGACTGATACCAGCCGTGACGAGATCGAATTCAGGAGTGGGATGGTGCTGGAACGATATTCTGCGCCGGTTTTGGGGAAAGATGGGGAAAACTTCGGCAGGATGTGGTCATTTCGGGATATTACCGAGCGCAAACATGCTGAAGAAGAGTTGCTCAAAATGACTGAACGACTGTCGCTTGCCGTACGAGCCGGAAACATAGGGATTTGGGACTGGGATGTTGTGAACAACATCCTGGTTTGGGACGATCAGATGTATCGGCTCTATGGAATCACTTCGGATACATTTAGTGGAGCTTACCCGGCCTGGCAGGCGGGATTGCACCCGGATGATCGGGCACAAGGGGATTTGGATATACAGATGGCGCTTCGTGGTGAAAAGGATTTTGATACAGAATTCCGCGTGCTTTGGCCGGATGGAACGATCCATAACATACGCGCCCTCGCGCTTGTTCAGCGTGATGCCGGCGGCAACCCTCTGCGCATGACGGGAACGAATTGGGATGTGACCCGTTCGAAACTACTCGAAGAAAAACTTAAATCCAGTGAGACTAATTTCCGTTCGTTTTTTGAAACGGTGGATGACTTGATTTTGGTCGGCTCGCCAGACGGGCATATTTTGTTTGCCAACACGGCCGTTAATCGACTGCTTGGCTACACCAGCGAAGAACTGCAAACCATGCAAATCCTCGATCTGCATCCTGCGGAATATCGCAAGGAAGCGGAAGTCATTTTGGGTGACATGTTCCGGGGGGAAAGAGCATTTTGCCCGCTTCCGTTACTGGCTAAAAACGGCAGACATCTTTCTGTGGAAACTCGTGTGTGGTTTGGCAGGTGGAATGGAAAAGATTGTATTTTCGGGATTTCCAAGGACATGTCGGTCCAACAGGCGGCTTGGGATACATTTGAGAAGATGTTCCGTTACAACCCCTCGCTTATGGCTATCAGTTCGTTTCCGGATAGAAAAATCATCGATGTCAACGAAGCCTTCCTTAAGCGGCTTGGCTATACACGCGACGAGGTGATCGGCAGGACAGCTAATGAATTGAATCTCTTTACCGATGAAGTTCAGGAGAATATGGCGTGCGAACTGGCGAGTCGGGGGCGCATTGCAGGCATGGAGGTGAAAGCTCGGGGAAATAACGGCGAACTGGCTGATGGATTATTCTCAGGCGAAATCATTGATAATCAGGGGCAGACGATGTTTCTTTCTGTTATGGCCGACCTTACTGCCCTGAGGCAGGTAGAAGCTTCTCTCAATGATATTACGCAAATGCAGAAGCTCATGATGGAGTTATCCTCTCAGTATATCAATATCCCGTTAAACCATGTGTCCATTGCGATTCAGTTATCCCTTGAAAGAATGGGTAAATTTGTTTCCGCGGACAGGGCTTATGTGTTTCGTTATGACTTTGAAAAGGGGATCACTTCAAATGACTATGAATGGTGCAATACGGGGGTTGAGCCCCAGATTGATCAATTGAAGGAAGTTCCCCTGGACATGATTCCCGAATGGGTTACGGCTCATGAAAAAGGGAACTCCATGTATATTGAAGATGTTGGGGCCTTGCCGCCGGGTCATCTGAGGCAAATTCTGGAGCCTCAAGGAATGCAAAGTCTGATTGCTGTTCCGATGATTTCTGACTCGAAATGTATGGGGTTTGTCGGATTCGATTCTGTTCGAAAACATCATTCCTATACTGATAAAGAAATTTCACTCCTGTCGCTTTTCTCGCAAATGCTTGTCAATGTGGAGCTACGTGCGAAGGCGGAGCATGATTTGATACAATCCAACCAGCGACTCGAGGCCGCCACTGTTCGGTCCAGTGAACTGGCCACACAGGCCATACAGGCTAATACGGCAAAAAGCCGGTTCCTTGCCCACATGAGCCATGAGATTCGCACCCCCCTCAATGCCATTCTCGGGTTTTCGCAACTGCTGCGGCGCGACCAGGAACTTTCGCTCAGTCAGCAACAGCGAGTGGAGATCATCAACTGTAGCGGCGAACACCTGCTGGCACTGCTTAATGATATTCTGGAATTGTCCAAAATTGAGTCGGGCATTCTGGAATTGTATTTAACATCCTTTGACTTACACGCTTTACTGAATGATCTCATTCTCATATTTCGAATAAAAGCCGAGAATAAAAACCTCGAACTTACTTCACAGATACTTGAGCCGACGCATCGCTATCTCATCGCTGATGAACAGAAACTGAGGCAAGTCCTTATTAATTTGCTCAGCAATGCCGTCAAGTATACCTCCTCAGGAGGGATTCAGTTGCGGGTGTCGGTCGAACAAAGAGGGCCGGAAGAGTTATGGTTGGTTGTTTTGATTCAAGATAGCGGGAAGGGCATAGCGGCAGGAGAAATGGACCGGCTGTTCACACCCTTTTCCCAGGCCTCGGCCGGCCTCAGCAGTAAATCCGGTACAGGGTTGGGTTTAGCAATCAGTCGTCAGTTCGCGCGTCTGATGGGGGGCGATGTAACGGTCGTCAGTGAAATAGGTAAGGGAAGTATCTTTCGACTCGAGTTCCCCGTTAAAGAGGGGGGCGCATTGGCTCAGATCGATCTGCGTCAGGTTTTTCGGCTCGAAGAGGGCCAACCTCCTTGCCGAGTACTGATTGCGGAGGATGACGCAGATAGTCGATGGCTTCTCGTTCAGATGCTCAGTGATGCAGGGTTTGATGTCGTTGAGACTGCCAATGGGCGGGAAGCGGTGGCAGCTTTTACCCATAGTCAGCCGCAACTGATTCTGATGGATGACTGGATGCCCTTCATGCGAGGTGATGAAGCGATCCGCCAGATCCGGCAAGGTACGGGTGGGGGCGCGGTGAAAATCATTACATTAACCGCTAACGCCAGTGAAGAGACCCGCCAGCGTTCCATGGACGCTGGCACTGACGTTTTCATGGCGAAACCATTCCGGATGAGTGTATTGTTTGATAAAATTCAGAGTCTCATCGGGGTTCGGTACGTCTACTCGGAACTAGCTCTGCCGGAAGAAGTTAAATCTGAAGTTATTCCGGTTCTGACACGGGAGATGCTGGAATCTCTGCCCATTAAGATGCGGAATCAACTCCGTGCAGCGGCCCTCAGTTGCCGACAGGAACAGTTACTAGAGCTGATTCAACAATTGACGGAGATGGAGGTGGAGATTGCCCGCCCCCTTCAGGACTTGGTTGCCAAATTTGAGTATCACAAATTGTTCCAGTTGTTGAATTAGGGTTATGATGACAAAAGCAGAACGAACTCGTACAGCGCCTCCGCCCAACGTTCTCATTGTGGATGATGTTTCTGCCAACCTGGAACTGCTGGCGGGGATTCTCCGTGAGCGGGGGTATGAATCGCGGCCGGTCTTGTCCGGTCAACTTGCCATCGTCGCCGCGAAGGCTGATCCCCCCGACCTTATTCTTCTCGACATCAATATGCCGGAGATGAACGGTTTTGAGGTGTATGAGTGCCTGAACGCTGAAGCAGCGCTGAAGGACATTCCCGTGATCTTTATTACTGCCTTGGATGAAACAATGGAAAAAATGAAGGCGTTTTCCATGGGAGCGGTGGATTACGTGACCAAGCCATTTCGGGCCGAAGAAGTGTGCGCCAGGTGTGAGACTCATTTGCGGTTACGGAACATTCAAGTCGAACTGGCTCATACGGTGAGTGAGTTGAAAACAGCGAATCTCACCTTGGATCAGCATGTGGAGCAACTCCGGAAACTGACGGCGAAGTTAACGCAGACGGATGAGTGTGAACGCAAGCGTCTGGCGATGATTCTTCATGATCAACTTCAGCAAATTCTTGTGGCTGCCACAATTAAAGTAGGTTTAATTGACCGTCTGGCGCCGGAAAAGGACTTTGCGCAGTCCATCCGGGAAGTTTGCAAACTATTGGACACAATTCTCGCCGTTTCGCGGTCTGTGACTACGGATTTATTTCCACCCATCATGTTGGAAGCTGGACTTATGCCAAGTTTACGCTGGCTAGCCGACGAGATGTGCGAAAAACATGGCCTTTTGGTGGTCGTATCCGGTGATCAAACCATCATTGTTCCGGAACCACTCAGGTTATTAATATTTCAAACTGTACGTGAGTTGCTCCGTAATATTGTCACGCATGCTAAAACAACCAGCGCGGAGGTGGATCTGGATCTTTTTGACGCCGCGATACTCCGCGTCGTGGTCACCGATCATGGGGTCGGGTTTTCTCCCGATGTTTTGGCGGCTCTTTTTTCTTCCGAAGGTCTCGGATTGTTTTCCCTGCGCGAGAGACTGGCTTTTGTTGGAGGAACTCTTGAAGTAGCGACTTTTTCCGGGCAGGGAGCGCAGGTCTCAATAACAGTACCCATAAATAGGAAATGATGAATATGATGAATAAAAAAGCGGCCCCGCCCAATGTCCTCATTGTTGATGATGCTTCCGCTAATCTGGAACTGCTGGCGGGGATTCTTCGGGAGCGGGGGATTGAACCCCGGCCCGTTCTGTCAGGAAAACTTGCCATTATGGCCGTGCAAGCCGATCCGCCCGACCTTATTCTGTTGGACATCAATATGCCGGAGATGAATGGGTTCGAGGTGTATGAGTGCCTGAAAGCGGAGGGCGCGCTGAAGGGAATTCCCGTGATCTTCATCACAGCGATTACCGAGACGGCCGACAAACTGAAGGCGTTTGCCATGGGCGCGGTGGATTATGTGACCAAGCCATTTCAGGTCGAAGAGGTTTGTGCGCGGGTTGATACCCACCTCCGTCTGCGGAAGCTTCAAATTGATGTGGAGAATTATAATAACCACCTTGAGGATCTTGTTCAGCAAAAAATCGAGGAGATCTCCCGCTCCCAGATGGCAACGATCTTTGCCCTGGCGAAACTGGCGGAATCGCGCGATAGCGATACCGGCCATCACCTGGAGCGTGTTCAAACCTTGAGTCGGATACTGGCTGACGAACTGAGGTGCATGCCCCCGTATGCCGGTACTATTACGGATCATTACATTGAGAATCTGCATCAAGCCGCTCCACTCCATGATATTGGTAAAGTGGGGATTTCGGACGCCATTCTTTTGAAACGGGGAAAACTATCCTCTGAAGAATTTGCGGAAATGAGGCGTCACACGACGATCGGCGCGCAAACACTCAAGGCGGTTCATGCTGAGTTTCCCGGTAATTCCTTCATAGCAATGGGTATCGATATCGCGCAGTCCCATCATGAACATTTTGATGGCTCAGGGTATCCCGAAGGCTTGAGCGGCGACGCCATACCTCTTTCCGCTCGCATTGTGGCGGTGGCTGATGTCTATGATGCCATGCGGTCAAAGCGCCCTTATAAGTCGGCTTTGACCCATACCGAGGCCACCGATTTCATTATTGAAAGCGCTGGAAAGCACTTGAGCCCTGACATCGTTGCGGCATTTGCTCGACGGGTTGGTGATTTTCAGGTGCTGTACTCTTCACTGTAAGAAATTCATTCGACTCCTTCAACCGGGCATTCATGGCAGGCATTTTCAAGGCTGGCCTCTGCAGGAATGCCGGGGAAAAAGCTGTCCATCAGGAAATTAATACACGGAGGCTTCAAGCACAGCCTTGTCCCCGCGAAACAGGCTTGTATAAGCATGGGTGTCCAGTATCAACTTTTCACTATGACGGCTATGACCAAAGTTGCGACCCTGAAAGGGGCGATCCAGCTGATGGAGGCTCTCTCTTTGCGCGGGGCTCAACCGCCGCCTGGCAGTTGAAAATTGCGTAACGGAGAAAGAACCCGGCCGGCCAGCCGGATTGGGGACTGGATGAGGATGTGCATGAACTCCTCAGTGGACATGGATCGAGGTTCATCAAGCCGACGTCGCAGGAATTGCGAGGCCAGCGTGCCGGTGATGATCACGGCATAGAAGAGACTATAGGGATTCCACGTCCAGCCCGGCAGAAAGATGAAGCCGCTGCCGAGGTGGCGGGTCAGGCTGTCCAGTGTGAAGCCCCAGATGATGGGCATGAGCCCCATGGTGAGACTCACTGCCACGCTGGAGATCGCGAAAAAATGGCTCCGGCCCAATGCAGGAACAAGGCCCATCAGCAGTCGGGTGCAGGAAAGTCCGAGAATGGTGTAGCCAGCTGAGCCGATGGGAACGAGCAGTAGAAGGACCCAGGTGTGGCTGGGCAGTGTGCCTGTGGCCGTCAGCAGCCACCCGACTTGGGAGATCAGGATCAGGACGCTGGAAAACGCCAGCAGGGGACGGCTGCCGGTGCGGTCGATGATGGGCCCGGTGCCTCGCGAGACGAGGGCACAGATGATGCTGGAATAGGCCGAGAGGCCCAGAATCAGGCTTCCGGATTTATGCAACCCGTCCTTCATGAATGGCACCCAGATGACGCCCAGCGCGGAAATGAAGAAATTCAAAGCGACGTTGAAAAGGACGAACTTCAGAAAGGGTGGGAAGAGCAACATCTCTTTCCAGGGCGGCCGGACCTGTGCTCCAGGTGGCCGGACGGCTTGAACCTCTTTGCTGACGGCTTGAACATCCGGTACCCGACGCAGAAACACCAGACTGAACAGAGCGCAAATGTAGCTGAGCAGGAAGAGAGCAGCGAAGGTGTGGATGGTGGGGAAGACACTGACGCAGGCACTGGACAGCAGCATGGTTCCGGTCAGGGCCAGGTGGGTGCACATCATATCGCGGGAAATGAAGGCGCCCCGGAGGGGTTCGGGAATGATTTGGGTGATCCAGGGCATGAGTCCGCAGATGGAGATTCCCCGGGCGGCCGCAAAACAGGCCATCATGAGGAGGGTCAGGGTGATCCGGAGATCCGGCGAAACGCGGTGAGGCAGAATGGCGACAATGGCAATGCCGAGGATGAAGATGCTGCGGGAGGCCCAACCCCGGACGACGAAGTTTTTATACCCGACCTTTTCCACAAATCCTGCGGCTGGAATCTGGAGCGCCGCGAATAGCGGTGTCATGGCCACGGCGACACCCAGGGTGACCGCGGAGGCATCCATGCTTTTGAGAAACAGGAGCATGGGCGTGCCCAGAATGATGGACCAGGATGACGAATTGAAAATTTGAAACAAATAGGCGTTGATCAAGCCACGAGGCATGCCTGCTGCCGGGGGAGGTGGATTCATTTGGGTTTTGGTGGGGCTCATGGGCACTTGTTCTGAATCACGGTTCGGCTCATGACACGTTCAAATTGACGCATCATGACCGCCCGGACTTCCTGCATTGTCGGGCATTTCCCGCCAAGGATCGCCTGCAGAGAGGTGACCTTTTCCCCGTGAAGCCCGCAGGGAATGATGGTGTCAAATCCTGTCAGATCAAGGTTGACGTTGAAACTCATGCCATGGGAGGAAACCCATTTCTTGAAACGGACGCCGATAGCCGCAATTTTTCCCTGATCGGCCCAGACTCCTGTTTTGCCTTTACGCCGGAAAGAGTGTACGCAAAAGGCGTCTGCAGTCAGGATGGCGATTTCTTCTAACTTACCGACGAAGGCATGGGCATCGGCTTCGGGTCCGGTCAGTTTCATAATAGGGTACATGACGAGTTGCCCCGGTGCATGATAGGTCACGTCTCCGCCGCGAGGAGTCTCGAACATTTCGATCCCGCGCATATGAAGCGCTTCTTGTGAAAGCAATAGATGTTCAGTTTTCGACCGGACTCCAAGTGTGATGACGGGGGTATGTTCCAGAAGAATCAATTGGTCGGGGATTTGGTCAGCCTGACGATCTGTTACCCATTGCTCTTGGAGTCGCAGTCCTTCGGCGTATGGGACTGGCTTATGGAAGATGGTGACATGGGTCTCCATGGGGCATTACCAGGCGCGGTTTACTGTATATTCCGCCAATGCAATTAATGGAGTGGGATCACCGGGGAGAGGGCGAATGGCTTCCACGGCGAGGGAGATCAATTTACTCGCTTTTTTGCGACTGGCGTCCAGACCGTGAACGGCCACATAAGTCAGTTTTTTCAACTGCTCATCATTGCCAACCGGTTTGCCGAGTTGTTCGGCGGTGGAGGTCACGTTCAGGATGTCATCTGCGATTTGGAAGGCGAGGCCTGCGCATTCACCATATTGGGTGAGGGCTTCGAGAGATGCAGGAGAGGCTCCACCGCAGATTCCGCCCATTCGAACGGAGGCGCGCAATAGAGCGGCGGTTTTATGGCGGTGAATATAATCCACGAGATCCGCGTCGGCCTCCCGGCCTTCGGCGGCGAGATCTTCAACTTGACCGCCAATGACACCCTGACTGCCGGAAGCGGTGGCAAGTTCGAGGACTAATTGGCTGGAATGGTAGGGGGCAGGAGGGGTTGATTGGGCGAGCCACTCGAAAGCCAGCGTGAGGAGTGCGTCGCCTGCAAGGAGTGCGTTGGCTTCGCCAAAGACTACATGGGCGGTTGGGTGTCCGCGCCGAAGTTCGTCATCGTCCATGCAGGGAAGGTCATCGTGAATGAGGGTATAGGTGTGCAGAATTTCGAGGGCAATTCCGGGCAAAAGGGAGTTCTCTAAATGCCCGCCCACGGCCTCACAGGCGGCCAGGCAGAGGATGGGGCGTAATCGTTTTCCGCCTGTCATGACGGAATACCGCATGGCGCGATGCAGAATTGTCGGGCGCGTGGATTCTGGCGGCATCATCTGTTCCAGCTTCGCCTCCACGGAGTGCCGACGGTCATTAAGATAGGTATTCAAATCAAACATGGCGCAAGACTACGACTCTCTCTGATCATGCTCAAGCCAAGAAAATAGGCTGAGCGGTCTTGGGTAGGCAGGGCAGACGCATCTAAACCACCTCAAAATCATGAGTTTTGACAGAATTTACAGAATGTTCAGAATGGTAAGAGAAGAATCTGCCTTTATCCCTAAACAATTTTGTATATTTTGTTCATTCTGTCGAAAATTCCTCGTATTGGCGCGGAATTTAGATGCGTCTGCCCTGCTTGGGTAGGGAAGCAACCTTGAATCCTCTGATAGAGTCTGATAGCCTGCGAACTCAATTGGGAGCCTCTATCATGGAAAAACGGGAAATCATCGAATTAAGTGTCCTTTATCGGATATCTCAGGCTGTGGCTCATCGGCGGGATATTTCTGCGCTTTTGCAGGAAGTGTTCGATATTTTGGAAAAAGACATGGAGTTGTCTTTTGGAACCTTGACGTTGAGGCGGCCGGACACGGATGTTTTTGTGATTGAAGCTGCCCGTGGGATGACTCCGGCGGAGCACAAGAGGGGGCAGTACCGTCTTGGGGAAGGCATTACCGGTACTGTGGCCAAGAGTGGAAAGCCTGAGATTGTGCCTGACATCAGTAAAGATTCACGCTTCTTGAATCGTACGCGGACGCGGAAGGGGGGCACTGTTGCCTTTATCTGCGTGCCGATTATCCATCACCGACAGGTTATTGGAACAATCAGTATCGACCGCCCTGCGGCTGAAAAGGAAAAACTGGAGAAGGATCTGGAATTCTTGCGGCTGGTGTCAAATCTGCTCGCTGAGGCGGTTGCCAGCATTCGGGAGCAAATTGTTGAGCAAGAAAGTCTGAAGGCTGAGAACGAGCGACTGCGACGGCAGTTGGGGGATAAATATCAGCCTCATAATCTGGTCGGGAATTCAAAGGAAATGCGGGTGATGTATGACCAGATCGCCCAGGTGGCCGACAGTCAGGCCACGGTATTGATCCGAGGTGAAACGGGAACCGGCAAGGAACTGGTCGCCCGCGCCATTCATTTCGGCAGTTCGCGCCGGAATAATCCGTTTATCAGTGTGAATTGCGCGGCATTACCGGAGAATTTGATTGAGAGTGAATTGTTCGGACACGAAAAAGGATCCTTTACCGGGGCGGCTCAATTACGAAAAGGGCGGTTTGAACTGGCGAATGGCGGGACGTTATTTTTGGACGAAATCGGGGACATTACGCCTGCCGTTCAGGTTCGGCTTTTACGGGTTTTGCAAGAGCGATCCTTTGAGCGGGTCGGTGGGAACGTGCCGATCAACGTGAGTGTGCGTGTGATCGCCGCGACCAGTCGCAACCTTGAAGATGCCATCCGGTCGGGGCGTTTCCGGGAAGATCTATACTATCGGCTCAATGTCTTTCCGATTCATCTGCCCCCGCTCCGCGAGCGCCGTTCTGATATTCTGTTACTGGTCGATCATTTTTTGCAGAAATACAATGAGGCGTATGGCAGAAAGGTGAAGCGGATTTCTACGCCAGCCATAAACATGATCATGGCTTATCACTGGCCGGGAAATGTCCGGGAACTTGAAAATTGTATCGAGCGGGCCGTACTGACTTCCACCGACGAGGTGATTCACGGTTACTCACTGCCGCCAACACTGCAGACAAGTGAGGCGACGAATACCTCATTACTACCGGATTCCGGGGCCAGCTTGCAGACGATGGTAGAGTCATTCGAACGGGAAATTATTGTGGATGCCCTGAAGCGGCACCGGGGTATTGCGGCCGCCGTGGCGCGACATCTTCAGACGACCCAGCGTGTCATTAATTACCGCATCAAGCATCTGGGGGTAAACCCCCATGACTACCGGCAGTAAATGCTTAATGTGACGCAAATTTGCGCAGGTATTTAACCGATATCGTCATATCTTTGGGCCAGGCGGCCTCAATGATTAAGGGATCACCGGTCAGAGGATGGTGCAACTCGATTCGCTCGGCATGCATGGCGGGACGTGCCATCAAGGGATGCTCACCCTCTCGTTTCATGCGGTAGTGTTTTTTCAATTCCGATAACAAGAGGGGGAACCCTGTTCCGTAGTCATGATCAGCCACCAAAGGGCAGCCGACCTCACGAAGATGAACCCGGATTTGATGGGGAATTTCCGTCGTGGTTTCGGCCTTCACGAGGGAATAGCCGCGGAATGATTCAAGTTGGGTGACGCGGGTGACGCAGGGTTTCCCGCGGTGATGATCGACTACGGTAATTCCCGGATCCACCAGACTTTGCGCTAGCGGCAGGGAAATCTCCTGCTCTGGCTCAGTCAGATTACCTTGAATGAGTGCCACGTAAGTGTGTTTAGGTTTCTGTTGGTGAAATTGCCGGGCGAGATTTGTAAGAGCAACCTTATCCCGGGCGAAAAGAGCAATGCCGCTGGTGCCCTGATCTAAACGGTGAACGTGGGCCAGATAACTCAATTTACGGCTCTTGGCCCAGGGGCGCTGAAGGTGAATCCCGGCATGGATCAGGCTTAGTAGATTTTCACGGGTCTTATCGAGCCGGTCTGCAGCTATGAGCAGGCCAGCAGGTTTGTTAATTGCCAGAAGACTGTCATCTTCCCGGAGAATTTCGATTTCGGGCCATGAGGCATTCAGGCGAATACAATTGTCGGAGGAGGGTTTACCCATAATAAAGTTCTTTTCAATAGCCGGATCAGTTTTCTGATAAGGGGATGTTTTTCATGCAATCAGTGATGTCTTGGAGGCGGAATGGTTTAGGAAGAACCGCCTTGAAACCGCGGGATTTATACGAGGACATCATGTTGTCAACCGATGCCCCGCTGGCCATGATGGCGTATACGGAAGGATCCAGCGTGATAAGCTTTTTGACCACATCCAGACCACCCATTCCCGTCTGAACGGTGAGATCCAGAATTACGGCAAGATAGGGCGATTTGGCCTGGAGTGCCTTTGAGAAAAGCGTGATCGCTTCTTCTCCACTGGATGCGGTGTCTACATCATAACCGATACGATTCAAGAGCAAGGTGCAAATCTTGCAAATAGAAGGGTCGTCGTCCATGACTAGTATCTTTTGTTTCATTCGCGACACTTTACCAGTGATTAACTGTTTTGTCGAAACTTTGCTTGAAGCTGATAAATAACGTTACTTTGTGCAATGCCCCAGTACGTGGGTAAACAGGCCATCCCTGAGCTTGGGTTCAAACCAGGTGCTTTTGGGTGGCATGATGCCACCGACATCGGCGATATCCATCAATTGTTCGACAGTGGTGGGGTGCATGGAGAACGCAACGGAGTGTTCGCCCGCAGCGATTCGCTTCTCCAATTCGCTCGTTCCACGTATACCACCGACAAATTCAATGCGTTTGCTCGTGCGGGGATCATCAATTCCCAGTACCGGCGCCAATAGGCGCTCCTGAAGTACGGAAACATCCAGTCGGCTCTCAAGGGGTGTGTTGGAGGGCAGGATCCACGTGAGCTCGTACCAGATGCCGCCCAAAAGCATGCATACGGTGCCTGGCGCCGCGGGGACGGGAGTGGCGGCAACTTTGACGTTAAAACAGCTTTTAACCGTTTCAAGGAAAGTGGCAGGAGTGAGTCCGTTCAAGTCCTTGACGAGTCGATTATAGGCCAGAATTTGCATTTGGCTTGAGGGAAAGAGTACGCCAAGGAACCAGTTATAGGATTCTTCCCCGGTCTGTTGCGGATGGGCCGCCCGTCGTTCTTTGGCGACTCGTACAGCTGAAGCAGCCCGATGATGACCGTCGGCAATATAAGCCACGGCAACACGGTTGAAAGCTGCGGTTACTTTTTCAGGGTTGGCAAATTTCCAGCCGGCATGGGCTACGCCATCTTGCGCAACGAAATCAAACAGGGGTGCGGTGTTTTCAGTTTCCGCCGCAAGGGCGTTCAACGTGGGGTCATCGCGATAGAGGAGAAACACCGGTCCGGTCTGGGCATTGAGTGTTTTGATGTGGCGGGTCCGATCGTCCTCTTTATCCTGCCGCGTTTTTTCGTGAATTTTAATGGTTTTCTGCTCATATTCTGCTGTGGAGCAGCAGGCGACGATCCCGCGTTGGACGTGTTTACCCATGGTTTGCCGGTAAAGGAAAAGCTGGGGAATTGACTCCTGAATCAGAACACTCTCTTTCTGGAAGCGATTTAAGGTGTCGCGGCCATGAGCGTAGACTTGGTCGCTATAGGGGTCGATACCCGGCTCCATGTCAATTTCTGCACGGGAGACGTGCAGAAAACTATAAGGATTCCCGGCGGCCAAAGCGGCGGCTTCTGCGGTGTTGACAACATCATAGGGGACGGCGGCTACTTTTGTAGCCAGGTCGGGACGGGCGCACCATGATTTAAACGGTCTGATTTGCATGATTTATCTCCTGAATATTAATAATGGGCACCCCAGTCTTCTTTTCGTGGCACCGCAGGTCACAGAGGGATGATTCTCCGAATATGGCGCACGATGTCAAGAGTTGTGTGGAGGAATAAGATGCGCTTGAATGGGATGGCCATTAAGAATTATAGTGGCACCTATGAAAGTTGAACTGCTTGCTATTACACCGGACGCGGAGCGCATCATCGAAATTGCCGCTCGAACCTGCTATCAGAGCGGGGATAAAATGGTCCCTGAAAAAATAGGGGAACTGCTTCCCAAGTTAATTGCCATGGGGCATGAATCTCCTTTTGAACATGCCTGTGCCACATTCCGGATAAGCGAGGTCTCCCGCGCTATGACCCACCAACTGGTACGGCACCGGTTAATGTCGGTCTCGCAGAAAAGTCAGAGATATGTGTCAGAATCGACTTTCGGGTGGGTTGTGCCTCCTGCTGTGAGCGGGGACGATAAACCTGAATTTGATCGGGATATGGCGGTCCTCCGGGACATGTATGCGAAATGGAAAGAGAAGGGCCTCAAAAGTGAGGATGCCCGCTTTGTGCTCCCGAATGCCTGCACTACCGAGCTGGTGGTTACCGCTAATTTTCGCGAATGGCGTCATGTGTTTAATGTGCGGTGCCATCGTCGCGCACAATGGGAAATCCGTGATGTCTGCCTGGCGATGTTGAAGGCGCTCAATGAGCATGCTCCGCATGTATTCGCCGATATTTCCGCCCTGATCGAGAAAGCGTAAATAGACGAGAGTTCCAAATTCCGGATTCAGAATGGTTTAGAATCCTGGAGTTTTGACTTTGTCTTTTCCTGCTTGAATTGATGGCTGCTTTAATGATACTGTCGCGGTGTCAATATAAGGAGCGTTATGATTACGCGAGAAACAGATTATTCGATGCGGCTTGTTTTGGCGCTAGCCGAGCGGCACAAAAAAGGAATTTTATCAGCTTCCTCGGCGGAGATAGCGGCGGAGATGGATATTCCCTACCGTTTTTTGAGAAAATTGGTCAAGCGACTTGTTGTGGGGGGGATTGATTGAGAGCCGGAGAGGGAAGGGGGGCGGGGTCGCCCTCGCTAAGACGCCTCAATCCATGTCCTTGCACGACATCATGGGGGTGATGGGACCAAGAGGTGTGGAGCTGAGCCTTTGTACATCAGATCCTAAATCCTGCAACCGATCGTCCCTATGTTTGATGCAGCGGGAATTTGCTGGCATTCAGGCGGATGTGGACAAGAGGTTAAAGGCGATTCATATATCTGATCTTGTTTAGAAATCAAAAATAAGTCTTGATAATGATACCGTCGTAGTGTCATTATTCCGGCAGTATTAATGAAGAAGTTTAAAGTTCAAGGTTTGTGGGAGATAAAAACAGAGAATAAAAGGAGAAATAATATGTCCGTATTAGTTACAAAAGCAGCCCCTGATTTTACCGCACAAGCGGTGATGCCCGATAACCAGATTAAAGAACTTACCTTGTCTTCCTACCGAGGGAAGTACGTGGTGTTATTTTTCTATCCCCTGGACTTCACGTTTGTATGTCCTTCGGAGATATTGGCGTTTAACAAGGCGGTAAAGACATTTGAAAAGAAGGGTGCGGTTGTATTGGGAGTTTCTGTGGATTCCCAGTTCTCCCACTTTGCCTGGCGCCAGACTCCTGTTGAAAAGGGAGGGATTGGCGAAATTGCCTTCCCGTTAGTCGCGGATCTGGATAAGAAAATTGCCCGTGACTATGATGTGTTGCTGAATGATGCAGTGGCCCTGCGCGGGTTGTTCCTCATTGACCAGAAGGGGATCGTGCGTCATCAATTGGTGAACGACCTTCCGATCGGTCGAAATGTCGAGGAGGCCATTCGAACCCTGGACGCCCTGAAATTCCATGAAGAGCATGGCGATGTGTGTCCGGCTAATTGGAAAGATGGCGAAGAGGCGATGAAGCCTACTGCCGCAGGTGTGGCGAGTTACCTGGCGAAGCACGCGAAGTAAGGGAGAAAGCGATTGAAATCGCCCTGATCTTGTACTAAGTTACTCCCCGCAACGGAGAAATGTTGCTTGTGATTTGAGTAATGTGGTTGTCTTCGGGACAGGGTGTGTCATCGCAAGGTGAAGATTCCCAACCGGCGGTTAAAGCCCGCGAGTCTTGTGAAAGCAGGACAGACACGGTGAAATGCCGTGGCCGACAGTGATGGTGGCGTAATGACGCCTCTCAGTCTGGATGGGAGAAGACAGAACCGGCATGTATTGTGCCGTTTTATTGTCCCGGAGGCCTTTATGGTCTTCGGGTTTTTTTGTGATTTAGTTATGGTCTTCCGGTATAGTCTGAGTAGATCCATTGGAGCACGGACATGAGTAAAGAAAACAAGATATTTGACCCCATCGAGGCAGTGATTGCTGATATCCGCCGTGGGAAAATGGTGGTGGTCACAGATGATGAGAACCGCGAGAACGAGGGAGATCTCATCATGGCCGCTGACAAAGTCACGGACAGCGCCATTAATTTCATGGCACGCTACGGGCGCGGCCTGATTTGCGTTGCCATGACTAAGGAGCGGCTCGAAAAACTGAACATCCGCAGTATGGTGAACCGTGGCGGAGGAGATCATTTTGGTACGGCATTTATGGAATCGGTAGATGCCCATGAAGGGGTTACGACTGGAATCAGTGCGCATGATCGGGCTAAGACCATCAAAACCTTGATCGCGCCAGGCTCGCAGCGACGCGATTTGATCAGTCCGGGGCATGTGTTCCCGCTTCAAGCCAAAGAAGGCGGTGTGTTATGTCGTGCAGGCCATACCGAAACGGCCGTGGATCTTGCCCGGTTAGCAGGCTTGGCGCCTGCCGGCGTGATCTGTGAGATCATGAAGGATAACGGCGAGATGGCACGCTTGCCTGAATTGACTAAATTTGCAAAAAAACATGGACTGAAAATTGCCACGGTGGCGAGTCTGATTGAGTATCGTCGTCGCGAGGAGCGTCTGATTGAGCTTGAGCGAACGGTGGATATGCCCACTCGGCATGGGATTTTCAAACTGAAACTCTATCGCTCGTTGATCGGCAATGAGCATCACCTGGCTTTGGTTATGGGCGATCCCCGGAAGGCGAAGGCCCCCCTTGTGCGAGTGCACAGCGAATGTTTGACTGGGGATGTATTTGGTTCGATGCGGTGCGATTGCGGTGATCAACTTTCCAAGGCTATGGACATGGTGGCTCATGAAAAAGTCGGCGTTGTTCTCTATATGCGCCAGGAGGGGCGGGGGATTGGGCTGGCAAATAAGCTGCACGCCTATGAACTGCAAGAGAAGGGGTTCGATACCGTCGAAGCCAATGAAAAGCTTGGGTTCAAGGCCGATTTGAGGGACTATGGCGTTGGCGCCCAAATACTGGCAGATCTGGGATTGACCAAGATCCGGTTGATAACCAACAACCCCTGTAAAGTGGTTGGGCTTAAAGCATATGGTTTGACCATTACGGAGCGGGTTCCGCTTATTCTGCCTTCAAACATACATAGTCAGCGGTATCTGGCGACAAAGAAGAAGAAGATGGGGCATTGGCTGTAAGAAGTTAAATGTAAAATGTTAAACATTAAGAGTGAAAACGAGTGAATGGGGAGGGAGAAGATAATGAGTACAACTGTGAAAGAAGTATCTGGCAACCTGATTGGACAGGGTCTGAAATTCAGTATTGTGGTCAGCCGGTTTAACGATTTATTTACCAAAGAATTGGTGGGGGGCGCCATCGATTGTTTTGTACGGCATGGCGTAAATGAAAAAGATATCACCGTCGCTTGGGTGCCGGGTGCCAACGAACTCCCTTTTGTGGTGCAGCAACTGGCGACCAAAGGTGGAACGAATGCCATTGTGGCGCTTGGCGTGGTGATTCAAGGGGCGACTCCGCATGCGGATCTCATTAATTCCCAGGTGTCGCGGGCTTTGTCAGGCATTGCGCTGGATAAACAGGTACCGGTCATCAATGCCGTCGTTTGTGCTGATAACCTTGAACAGGCCATCGAACGGTGTGGTACCAAGGCTGGCAACAAGGGGTGGAGCGGGGCGTTGGCCGCCATTGAGATGGCGAACTTGTGTAAGCAGATGGGAGTTTAATATGGGGTCTCGAAGAGATGCCCGCGAATCAGCGGTGCAGATCCTGTTTCAGTTGGATTTCAATCCGGGTGAATTGAATACCACCCTGGCTTCCTATTGGCTGGAACGTAAAGTGACGACCAAGACCCAGCTGTTTGTCGAAGAGTTGGTGCGTGGTGTGATGGAAAATCGGTTTGCTGTCGATGCGACGATTGCCAAGTGTGCCCAGAATTGGGAGTTGCCCCGCATGGCGACTGTCGATCGCAATGTGATACGACTGGCTGTCTATGAAATGATGTTCCGCAAGGATATCCCGCATGCGGTCTCTATTAATGAGGCTGTGGCCATTGCTAAAAATATGGGTGATGTTGGCTCCGGGCGTTTTGTGAATGGCGTTCTGGATAAGGTTCATCGTGATATTGAGGCATCCGGGGTCGGCAAGACTGCAGGAGAGGCTGAAGGAACAGAGTCATGAAGTCGTGGTTGACGGCACTCGCACGTACCCGTGACAAGATTGCGGGGGGGCTGGCTCGTTTGATTCCAGGTCTGGCGAAGGCCGATCCCGTTGCTTTGGAGGAGTGGGAAAAATTATTGATTCAGGCGGATATTGCGCCCCGCCTGGTTGAAGAGTGGATTGCCCGGTTGAAGCGTAAGGCGGGCAGCGGGGATATGACTCATTTGATCGAGGCCATGCTGTTGGCTGCTCTGCCTGAACAAGCGCCTTATCAATGGAGCCTTCCGGGTTCTCCCAAAGTTATTTTGATTACCGGTGTGAATGGTTCGGGAAAAACAACCACCACCGCTAAACTTGGTCATCTGGTCAAGCGTCAGGGCCTGTCGCCGCTACTGGCGGCTGCGGATACTTTCCGTGCGGCGGGGTCCCATCAGCTCAAACTCTGGGCGGATCGGCTCAAGCTGGATGTAGTGGTGGGGGCACATGGGGCTGATTCGGCGGCGGTGGCGTTTGACTCCGTTAAAGCTGCAGTGGCCAGGAAGGCAGATGT
Organism: bacterium; assembly: GCA_037143175.1. Classification (NCBI taxonomy): domain Bacteria; species bacterium. The sequence continues at coordinate 35,782 of JBAWZF010000014.1, read as the reverse complement.
AGTGTTGATTGATACTGCGGGCCGGATGCATACCAAACAGCCGCTGATGGATGAACTTCAGAAGGTTCAGCGCTCCATCGGCAAAGCGCTCCCCGGTGCGCCTCATGAAAACTGGATTGTCCTGGATGCCACTCTGGGGAACAATGCGGTTATCCAAGCTAGAATGTTCAAGGAATGCGTGGATCTTTCGGGGGTCGTGGTTGCCAAGCTGGATGGGTCTTCAAAAGCTGGATTTGTTTTCACCCTTCGTAAAGAACTTGGGTTGCCGGTCCATTTTGTTGGACTCGGCGAAGGCGAAGATGATCTGGCTCCGTTTGATTCCAAGGAGTTCGTGAAGAGTTTCCTGGGCGTATAGATTTTAGATTTGAAATATGAGATTTCAGAAGAAAGCGGACGCAACATGGATGACAGAAGCGCTGCGGCTTGCCCGTCTGGGTGAAGGGCTGACGCGGCCCAATCCCCCTGTGGGTGCAGTGGTGGTCAAGAACAACAAGGTCATCGGGCGTGGTTATCATCGTAAAGCTGGCGGCCCCCATGCTGAAGTCTATGCCCTGCGGCAGGCTGGTTCTCGCGCTGCGGGTGCCACGCTTTATGTGACTTTAGAGCCCTGTTCCTCCTGGGGGCGTACGCCTCCCTGTACTGACGCTATCCTTGCGGCGGGAATCAAGCGCGTGGTCTGTGCCGTGTCCGATCCGAATTCTAAGCACTCTGGAAAAGGATTTACGCTGTTACGCAAGAAAGGCATTACCGTTGAACGTGGTGTAGGCGCGGAAGAGGGATCGGAAATACTGCGACCCTTCGCGTCGACCATGTTGCGAACCAGGCCTTATATAACGGTCAAACTGGCCACTTCGCTGGATGGCCGTATTGCCGATTCCACGGGGTGTTCCCAATGGATATCCGGACCTGAAGCCCGCGTGCAGGTGCAGGGGCTTCGGCGACGGGCGGATGCGATTATGGTAGGTGCTGGCACCGTGATGGCGGATAACCCATCATTAATGCCACGTCCGTCAAAGGGGCGGAAACCCTATCGGGTTATCGTGGATGCCCGGGGCAAGGTTTCATCTCTCGCCCGTGTGTTTACCGATGAGTTTGCGGCCAGAACCATTCTGGCGACCACCAAGCGGTGTTCTGAGCGTCAGCGTGCTGCCTATACTAAGTGTGGGGCAGAGGTGATGGTGCTGCCGGCTTCTGGGGTGGGGGTGTCGTTGGTAGCCTTGATGAAAGGGCTGCATGCCAAGGGGCTGATGCATGTTGTGTGTGAAGGCGGCGGGGTGTTGGTGGGCTCGCTGTTAAAGGCGGGGGTGGTGGATGAACTGGTGTTATTTGTGGCGCCGGTGATGCTCGGGGCGAAGGGCTTGGCATCAGTTGGCGCGGTGAATTGGGCATTGGCAGAGGCCCCGCGTATGAACGTGGTGGAGTCGGGCGTGGTTGGTGATGATGTCATGATCCGCCTAAGGTCAGGAGTACAATCATGTTTACCGGTTTGATTCAAAAGGTCGGGAAGTTGGCGGGCAAAAAGCCGCGTGGTGAGGGCATGGTTTTCGCCATTACGCATGACGCTTGGGATTCGCCTTTGATTCAAGGCGAAAGCGTGGCGGTGCAGGGAGTGTGCCTTACAGTGACGGCAATCCGGGCTGGCGAATTCTCCTGCGATGTCCTTCATGAAACCGTGAATAAATCCAATCTTGGAAAAAAAGACACTGGTGCCCCTTTGAACCTCGAGCGCGCTCTGCGTGCCGATGAACGGTTGGGGGGACATATCGTAAGTGGTCATGTGGATGGGTTGGGGACGGTCATGGCCTTTGACCAGAAGGGATCCGACTGGGTCCTTGAGGTTGCCTGTGATGAGACTCTGCTGCGGGGGATTGTTCCGAAAGGTTCCATTGCGATTGATGGCATCAGTCTGACGATTGCTGAGTTGCGACCGAAGTCTTTTACGGTACACCTTATTCCCCATACCTTGGCAAATACCTCGCTCCAAGCCTTGAAACGAGGGCACACCGTCAATCTTGAGACCGACATCATCGGCAAATACGTTCAGCGCTATCTCGAGCGCATTCAGCCCGCAACGGGCGTAACGATGGAGAAGCTTCACGCCGCCTTCGGCGGCTGAGAGAGACTGCAGTAGTCAGTCTTCCTGCTACTGGACTCGTCGTTGTCGGACCGCTTCGTAGAGCAGGATGGTGGTGGCGGCGGCCACGTTGAGGGAGTCGGCTTGGCCGAGCATGGGGATCCGGACTTTCAGGTCGGCCGCGTTCATCCACTTATCCGTAAGGCCGTATTGTTCGGTCCCCACCACGAGTGCGGTGCCTTTTTTTAGATCCACGGCGTAATATTCGAATTCTGTGTGAGGGGTGGCGGCGAGAATCTGGATATTGTTTTTATGAAGCCAGGCGAGCACCTCGTCCGATGTGGCTTCCACGACAGGGATGGCGAAGAGCGTCCCTGTGCTGGCTCGAACGACATTAGGGTTATTGATGTCGGTGCAGCGGTCGCAGATGATAACCGCATGGACTCCTGCCGCATCCGCGGAGCGCAGGATTGTGCCAAGATTGCCTGGTTTTTCGATGGCTTCTGCCACGACCAGCAGGGGATTCGCCGGCAAAACGAGATCACTGAGCGACCAGCGAACCTGCGGGGCGATCGCCAGTAATCCTTCTGGCCGGTCGCGGTAGGAAATCTTTTCAAAAACAGGCATGGTACATTCAAAAAGTTCTGCGCCAGCCTGTCGGCACTGTTCGATCAAAGCCGGTTCATTGGTGCCCATAAAGAAATCGGGACAGATGAAGAGGGCTTTCGGGAGGTGTTTATTATCCAAGGCACGCTTGAGTTCGCGATACCCCTCGATAATCATCTCGCCATGTTCGTCACGGTCTGAGCGTTGCCGTAATCCGACCACCGCTTTGACGCGGGGATTTTGAAGACTGGTGATCAGCAGCGGTTTAAGCATGATTGCTCACTATCACTTGAATGTGATGATGGCTTTCCCCGGTATCGAATAATCTACCGAATTGGTGGTTCCTGCGCCGCTGCCCTCGATGGTAGAGGTGACATTAAGGGTAACCGAACCGCTTAATGTGGTACTTAATGGCGCCGTGTAAAGCACCTGGCTGCCAGTCAGGGAGGAAAGTGAACCCTGAGCGGTTGTAGTTGTTGTGGTGCTGGAACCTGAGCCTTCGATAGACCAGTTGTAATGGTAGCCCCCGCTGACAGTGAACGTCTGTGACTGTCCGGAGGAAAGGGTGACAGAAGAGGGGGTCACGACGAGGGATTCATCGGCGCTGGCCGTGTCGCAACCGGTCCACACCAGAGCGCCTGCCGCGCAGAGGATACACACCAGACCCGCCACGATTACATTCGTCGTTTTCTTTGTCATATTAAGCTCCTTATTTCCTTACAGCGGGTCAATCAAGTCGAGAATAGCTCTGTCGGTCAGTTCTCGCTTTTGAGATGGAACGTGTCGGTGGAGTTTAGGGCGTGAGCTAGGCGTCGCGCTTGAAGCCGGAGTGTCTGACTCAGGCTCAGCATGTTCCGTGGCTGGTTCAATGCTATCTATTGCAGGAGATTCGTTGGTGGGGGCTGGTGTTGTAGATTCGTCTGGTTTTGTGGTGGCGGCAAGTTGAGTGGTATCAGAAATTACGGTGTTTGGCTGAGTCGCATTTTTGGGTGGCTGTGGTTGTCGGCGTGGGGACTGAGGTTTCGGTTCCCGTTGGATGGCACCGCAGACGCTATCGAGTGTCTTGGTGAAGGTGCTTGCAAAGCTGTAGCGGATTCCCAGTTTGTCAGCCAATCGCTGGAACTCAGAGCGGTCTGCCGCTAAAACGATCGAATGAGTTTTTTGGAATTCTGTAATGGATTCTTTGACGACCTTGGTCAGCTGATCGCTGGTAGCGAATCTGGCTTGAACACCATCTTGTTTAGCTCCGTCCGGGATTTTTCGTGATGGGCGGCCTGGAAAAATGATGGTGACGGGGCTGTTCTTCTTACTGACGAAGGAGGACAGACGGCGCAGGATGGCGACTTGGTCATTTGGATTGACCTCGCTATTTGACGCATCTTTTCCTGGAGAGTACACATAAACATAGGCTGGCTGGCCGCTCTGTGCGGGCTTCCTGCTGAATAGATTTTTGATCGATTTGAAAAAATTCATTACTTCATGACTCCATCTGCAACATAATGGGTTGTATGATAGCGACTTGCATGGGGGGATGTCAATGTGGAGATGGTAAAGTCTTTCCGCCTGTTTGGGGCAGGACGATAGAAATGGCCAGCTTGTTGGTTGAGAGGATGGAGGCCGCGGCATGGCGTATCTGGTCAGGGGTGATGGCTTCTATGCGTTTCCGGGTCGTGAATTCATGGTCAAAACCGAGTTGATAGAGTTCGTTGAGCGAGCAAACCATGGCCAGATTGCCATTGTCCTGCAGGCCCATCTCATGTTCCGCAATCACCATGTTGCGGGCGCGGTCAATTTCGGCTGGATCCAGACCTTTCGTGGCCACTCGCTCTATTTCAGCATAGAAGAGCTTTTCAACTTCGGGTAGGGCATCCGCACGTGTCCCTGCATAAATAGTAAACGAACCCGTGTCAATTCCCACTCTTTGGGTGGTACTTGCGTAATAGGCCAGACCACGTTTTTCGCGTACGGTTTCAAAGAGATGCGAGGACATGCCGCTCATGGCGTTTTCCAGCAGCAATAAGGAATCACGGCGGGAATCTGCCATGCCCGCACCCGGAAATCCAAAAAGAACAATGCACTGTTCGCGAGGCTCGAGGATCTCCATCCGGGCAGGGAGGGACGGCTTGGGAGTTACGGTCAGTCGGGCAGGGGCGAGATCACGGCGAATGCGGTGGGTGTACTTTTCTGCCAGCATCACGGCATCTTTGGCGGTGATATCCCCAAAGATGGATAGGCCCATGTTTCCTGTAACCAACTGACGCCGGTAGTAGTCCCGGATGGCAGTCTGGTCAAGTTTGGCTACTGACTTCTCTTTACCTATTAAAGGCAAACGGTAAGGATGGCCTGCAAAGATCATCGCATCCAATGCCTCGCGAGCCACTTGCATGGGCTGTTCTTTTCGTGCCTCAATGGCTGCCAGCTGAATGGTTTTTTGCTTATTGATCTCGTTGGTGGGAAACGAGGATTCGCCGAGACAGTCAAACATGACGTCCAATAGGAGATTGGCATTACCGGAAAGCGACTGACCGCGGAGTCCGAAACTGTTATTGCCAGCGAAGGGGGAGAGCTCGATTCCTTGCTGTTCAAGTGTAGAGGCAATTTCGGATGCAGTCCGATTCAGGGTTCCTCGAGTCAGGAGTTCCGACATGAGCTGGGTGATGCCGTTGTTATCTTCAGTTTCAGTGATCACTCCGCCAAGGAAGGCGGCGCAGATATAAACAAAAGGGAGCCGGTGGTCTTCCCGCACGATGAGGGGGATGCCGGTGGAAAGAGTCTTCTTAATGACTTCCGAGGGTTGATTCATTGCCGCAGGGAGTGTGGCTGAAGAGGCTAGTTCCGGACCAAGTACGACAGTCACCCGGTTTCCGGGTTGCAGGTATTTGCGGGCTACTTCCTGAAGGTCTGCGGGTGTAACAGATTGGAGTCGTGCCAGATAGGCTTCAGAATATCGGGGATCATCCATGAATAACTGGCCTTCGGCATAACTTGACGCCTGGCCGTGCATTGTTTGTAAGCGGGAGAGTTCGCCTACCAGCATGATCCGGCGTGCCTTTTCAATTTCTTCCTTTGAGAAACGGGTTTTGGCCCATGTGGCCGTAGTGGTATTGATGGCATCCAGCACTTCGGATTCCCTGGTGGGGTCGAGTTCTGCGCCTATCACAAAAAGTCCGGGATCGCGCATGGTGAAGGAAGAGACATTAATGTCGTGAACGAGTTTGCGGTTTTCTTTGATGTCCTGTACGAGGCGCGAACTCTGGCTGCCGCCGGTGATGGAGGCGAGAAGTTCAAGGGCAGGAGCATCCTTATCGGAAAGGGCGACTGTGTGGAAGGCCACCATCAGGCGGGAGATTTTATAGGGACCGGCTTTACGAACATAACGGGGCGCCGTCTGGGAGGGCTCTGCCGGGATAAATACAGGAGGGTTCGGTTTTCGGGCAAAGCCGGTAAAGGCCTTGATCAAGGTATCCTTGGCTTCCTGTGCGTTGATATCCCCCACGATTACGGCGACCATGTTGTCAGGCACATAGCGCCGGTGATAGTAATCCAGAAGGCCCTCGCGGGTGATGGATTTAAAGATGTCACTGAGGCCGATGACGGGCAAGCGGTAAGGGTGAACCGTGTAAGCGGTATGGAAAAGCAATTCTTGAATCTGGCGGCCGGGATTATCCTCACCCATGCTGAACTCCCGGAGAATAACCTCTTTTTCACGCTGCCATTCATCTTCCGGAAAAGAGGCATTGATTACGGCATCTGCGAGGGTGTTCAGGCCTGTTTTCCAGTTGCGAGAGGGAATGTCGGTGAAAAAAACGGTTCGATCCAGACTGGTATAGGCGTTCAATTCCCCGCCGAGTCCGATGATGGTTTTGGCGATCTCTCCAGGTTTTTTGGTCGGGGTGCCTTTGAACACCATATGTTCGACGTAGTGGGACAGGCCGCCCCCGAGAAGATTACCCTCGTGAATCGAGCCGGAACCCACCCAGATTTGAATGGAGACGACTGGTGCAGAGTGGTCTTCCTTGGTTAACAAGGTCATGCCATTATCCAGACTGAAGGTCTCGATACGGTCATTAGATTGTTTCAAGGTGGTGAGGGCCGAATCACCGGTTTTATCGGCTGCTGGGGAGGTGAGAATGAATAAACCATAGACTACTGTGAAAAGACGACAGAACTTTCGGGTCATGAGGGCTCCTTTGATTTGGTGCGCGGTGGACGCTTGCGTTTTATGGGTTTGACAGATTTTTTTAGCGATGAGGGGAGAAAAGGATCAGTGAAGGCCATCTGGAATGAATAGACATTGGCGAAATCCTCTTGCTTGTCCTGCTCGGTTTTCCCAAGTACCCCGTGATTTACAAGGTTGAAGACCAGGTTGCCGAAATCCTCGGTACGGGTAATGCCCCAGGCCTCAAGCACGGTTCGGGTGATGGGGCCGAATTCCTGAAGGGCATAAAGACGGATGCCATCAAGGAGTTCCTGGCCCGTGATGTGGCGCGACGGGCCATGGGTTGGTTTATTCAGGGTGCGGATTGTGAAATCCAGGGCGAGGCGCAGGAAAACGTAAGCCTCTAGTGGATAGCGGGTGTCTTCTTTCAGGATCACCCGCATAGCTTCTTCGAAATTAAGGCGTTTCATGGTGAATTTCCGACTGCGGACCTATTGGATTGCTTGTCGGATACGGTCTGCGTAGTCATGGAGCTCCTGCTGGCTGGCGTATTTCCCGGGGATCCAGTTCCCATGATAATCGTCGGTAGTGAAACGGGGGATGATATGGAAATGGATGTGAGGCACGACTTGGCCCGCCACTTTACCATTGGCTTGTGAAACGTTGATGCCGTCGGCGTGAAGCCCCTTCATCTGGGCTTGGGCAATTCGTTGAACTACGGTAATCAGTTTTTGGAGGATTTCAGGCGGAGTATCCATCAAGGGATTATGATGGGCCTTTGGGATGACGAGCGAATGGCCTTTGACAACGGGGCCAATGTCCATAAACGCCAGAACATCGTTATCCTCGTATAGGCGGGTGCAGGGAATCTCTCCTTTTACGATCTTGCAAAAAACACAATCATGATTCATGGCATTTATTCTCCGTAATCATGGGCGTATATATATCATAGCCGTGTGTTGGGGCAAAGATGGATTTGGGCTGGCTGAAAAAAGGGGGGAAACATTATTCTTTTCCGGGCCTGCATTCTGGATTAATATTGATAGGAACAAATCATTTTAAGGATTATTCATATGAGTGGATTAGAACGAGTGGATCGGCCGCGTCGTTGGCCTCGGATGTTGGTCGTGGGGGGACTTGCTGTCGGGGTGATCGGTTTGGCGGGCTGGTTCCATTTTCGGAATTCAGGTGCTGTTGTGGAGCAGGACAGCACACTGGAAACGCTCAGTTCATCCAGTAACATACTGGAAAATGCAGATGTTTCTTCCAATGAGCAGAATGTCAGCGACGTGCCTGTTGTGACAGGGGCCACGGTATCAGTAACTGGTATTCCTGCTACCGTGTCTGCCAGCGTACCGGGACTGGTGGTTGAAAGTGCTGCTACTGTTGCGGCTGAAGCCGATGAACTGCTTGTTGCTGAAAAAAAGGATGTCGCCCGTGAGCGATATCTTGCAGCATTGGCCGCCCATCCGGAGGGGGCTTTGCGCGCTACCATTGAAGGAAAATTGGGCAAACTGAATGTCGAGATGATCCGGTTGCCTTGGACCATGGCCGAAAAACAGGAATACGTGGTGCAGACGAATGACGCCGTCAAAATTATTGCCCGAAAATTCGGTACAACGGTCGAGATGATTGTAAAAGGGAACGAGCTGAAACGTCCTGACATTATCCGGCCCGGTCAGCGACTGAAGGTATTTTCGGGTAAGATGGAAATTGTGGTGAGCAAATCCCGTCATGATTTGCTCTTGTCTGCCAATGGGCGGTTTTTCAAGCGGTATCAGGTGGCGACCGGACGATATGAAAAGACGCCGGTGGGAACATTCAGCATTGTTGAACGCATCCCTGAACCCCCGTGGCACCGTGATGATGGCAAAGTCATTCCCTTTGGCGATAAGGAGAATATCCTTGGAACTCGCTGGATGGCGATCAAGGCCACGGGTGTGACCCCTGAAATCAGGGGGTATGGTATTCATGGAACCTGGGATAATGCCTCGATCGGGAAATCGGAAAGTGCCGGCTGTATTCGACTGCGAAATGAGGATGTTGAAGAACTTTTCGAGATGGTGCCAGTGGGAACCTCAGTCATTATTGAAGAGTAATTACTGGTGAAGTCTTTCCTTCTTCGTGTCTAGGTGGTACAGTGATGGTTTTGAATTTGTTTGGGAGAATAGAGAATGCATCAATATAGAACACATAACTGTGGTGAGCTTAAGCTTGACCATGTGGCTCAAACCGTTCGGCTGTCCGGGTGGGTGTTCCGGAAGCGGGATCATGGCCAACTGCTATTTATCGATTTGCGTGATCATTACGGACAAACTCAGGTAGTGATCACGCCCGAGCGCTCCTTTTTTGAAGAGTGCCAGAAGGTGCGGCCCGAGAGTGTCATTACGGTGACTGGTACGGTGGTGGCCAGAAGTCAGGATACGATTAACGAAGGGCTGCCGACGGGTAAAATTGAAGTGCTCGCGGAAACGATCATTGTCGAAAGCCTCGCGGAGCCTTTGCCGTTCCAGATTACCATTGAGGAGGACGGCCCTGAGGAGACCCGGTTGAAATATCGTTTTCTCGATCTCCGGCGTGACCGTTTGCATAAAAACATCCTGCTCCGTTCCCAGATTATTGCCAGTTTGCGTCGTCGTATGATCGGGCATGGATTCACGGAATTTCAGACTCCGATTCTGACCAGTAGTTCACCGGAGGGTGCGCGCGATTATCTGGTTCCCAGCCGTGTTCATCCGGGGAAGTTTTATGCGTTACCCCAGGCACCTCAACAGTTTAAGCAACTGCTCATGGTGGCGGGTTTTGATCGGTATTTCCAGATCGCACCCTGCTTCCGCGATGAAGATGCGCGGGCGGATCGTTCGCCAGGCGAGTTTTATCAGCTCGATATGGAAATGTCGTTTGTCACGCAGGATGATGTTTTTGCCGTGGTTGAGGATGTGATCCATGGGGTGTTTACTGAATTTTCGAAAGTGACCAATGACAAGCCGCCGTTTGAGCGCATTCCGTATGCAACCTCCATGGTGCAGTACGGGACCGATAAACCCGATTTGCGTATTCCTATCGTGATTCAGGACGTCTCGGATGTTTTCCGCGTATCCAAGTTTAATGCCTTTCGCTCGGTTGTGGAGAAGGGGGGAGTAGTCCGGGCTATTCCTGTCAAGGGGATTGCCGATAAGCCTCGCAGTTTCTTCGACAAGTTGGTCGAGTATGCCCAGTCATTAGGGTCAAAGGGTCTGGCCTACCTGGTTTGGGAGGGGGGCGTCATCAAAGGTCCCATCTTGAAGTTCTTGTCTGAGGACGAACTGAAGGCGTTGGCCGCGCGTGCCAATATGACTGACGGGGATGTGATGTTTTTCATCAGTGATGTGGCCAAGGTCGCGAACAAGATCTGCGGTGATCTCCGGATCAAGTTGGGGCGTGATCTGGATCTCATTCCAAAGGGCGTCAATCGCTTCTGTTGGATTGTTGATTTCCCGATGTTTGAGTATGATGAGGAAACCAGAAGTATCGCTTTCTCGCATAATCCGTTTTCCATGCCGCAGGGCGGTATGAGTGCGCTGTGCGAAAAAGATCCGCTGGATATTCTGGCTTACCAGTATGACATCGTTTGTAACGGTGTTGAACTCTCCAGTGGGGCGATACGGAATCATAGTCCGGACGTGATGTATAAGGCATTTACTATCGCGGGCTATCCTCCGGAGGAAGTAGATCGTCGATTTGGTGGTATGATCAATGCCTTCAAGTTGGGTGCGCCGCCTCATGGTGGGATTGCGCCTGGTGTGGATCGTATGGTGATGCTGTTGGCAGGCGAAAGCAATATTCGTGAAGTTATCGCTTTCCCCATGAACCAGAAGGCGCAGGATTTGATGATGAATGCGCCGAATACGGTTATGGATAAGCAGCTTCGTGAGCTCCATCTTAAGCTGGATCTACCGAAAGAGAAAAAGGAAGAAGCAAAGCCGGTGGCTTGAACTCAGATTATGATTCGCACGGGCATAGGCTTTGATATTCACCGGTTCGCGACGGGTCGGAAACTCATCCTGGGTGGTGTCGAGATCCCTTCGCCGGAGGGGCTTGATGGGCATTCGGATGCGGATGTGCTTTGTCATGCCTTGGCTGATGCCCTGTTGGGCTCACTCGCGGATGGGGATATCGGGCAGCATTTCCCCAACACCGATCCGAAATGGAAGGACGCAGACAGTGTTGAGCTCCTCCGTCATGTAGTGGGGCGCATCAAGGCGAAGGGATTTCGTGTGGTAAATGTGGATGCCGTGATTACGGCCGAACGCCCGAAGGTAATGCCCTTTGCCGCCCGGATGCGGGCGTGTCTGGCCCCAGTGCTGGACGTAACGATAGATGACGTTTCCATAAAGGCTACAACAATGGAAGGTCTCGGAGCCATTGGTCGGGCTGAGGGGGTTGCCGTGATGGCTGTGGCAACTGTGGAGACAGTGGAGAAATGATGAAAATTCATAATACCTTGACGCAACAGCTTGAGGAAGTGGTTCCTCTTGAAGGGAACCGAATCCGGCTCTATACCTGTGGACCGACTGTTTACAATTACGCTCATATCGGAAATTTCAGAGCCTATATCTTCGAGGATCTTCTTCGTCGCTGCATCAAATATTTTGGCTTCGAGGTGGTTCAGGTGATGAATCTGACCGATGTGGACGATAAAACGATTGCGGGTGCGATCAAGGCCGGTGTGTCGCTTGATGCCTTCACCAAAATCTTTAAAGTCGCTTTTTTTGAGGATTTGAAGGGACTGAATGTGGAGCCTGCGGAACACTATCCCGCCGCCACGGATCATATTCCCGAGATGATCGACATCATTAAGAAACTGATGGATAAGGGCCATGCTTATCAGTCCGAAGATGGTTCCATTTATTTCAGCGTGTCCAGTTTTCCGGGTTATGGGAAGTTGGCCCATCTCGACATGGCAGGACTGCGACCGGGAGCTCGAGTGCATCAGGACGAATATGAGAAGGAGAATGTCGCTGATTTTGCCCTTTGGAAAGCCTGGGATGCAAAGGATGGCGATGTGGTGTGGGATGCACCTTGGGGCCGTGGGCGGCCGGGGTGGCATATTGAATGTTCTGCCATGGCCACCAAGTATCTGGGCGAAAGCTTTGATATGCATACGGGTGGCGTGGATAATGTTTTCCCCCATCATGAGGATGAGATTGCTCAAAGCGAAGCGGCAAGCGGCAAACCGTATGTACGGTACTGGTTGCATTGCGCCCACCTGATTGTGGATGGTCGGAAAATGTCCAAGTCCCTTGGGAATTTTTATACCATTCGTGATGTCATTTCCAAGGGGTATTCCGGACGCGAAGTCAGGTATGTCCTGATGGCAGGCCATTACAGGCAGTCGTTGAATTTTTCTTTTGATGCTTTAGTTGCAGCACGCAACGCACTGCAACGTTTGGATGAATTTCAAGACAGGCTCAAAGAGTTGGCGGGTGACCTTCGTGTACCCTGTGAATTACCGGACTGGGCGGTCATTTTAAAGGCAAAATTTGACGCCGGCCTAGCCGATGATCTCAATATTTCAGAATCATTGGGGGCGTTATTTGATCTGGTTCATGCAGGGAATCGAGCCATTGATGCAAAAACCCTCACTCGGGAGCAGGCCGCAGTTATTGTTGATATGTTGCTGAAATTAGATGCCGTTCTTGGTTTTTTGACCAAGCCTGCAGAGGCGATTCCAATCGAAGCCATTAATCTATTAGCCCTCCGGCAGCAAGCCCGGCAATCTAAAAATTGGCCGGAGGCGGATCGCGTACGGAATGAATTGGCTACGATAGGCTGGGTTATTCAAGATACGCCGCAGGGCCCAAAGTTGAAAAGAAAATGACATCAAAAGGGAGATTTATAACCTTCGAAGGTCCGGAAGGGGGGGGGAAATCTACCCACATCAAGTGCCTGACGGAGCGTTTAAAGGGGCTGGGGCATCCGGTCATCCTGACACGTGAGCCTGGCGGAACCCTGACCGGGGAAACAATTCGGGGGATTTTGCAACATGAGCAATCCGGAGAGGCGATTTGTCCGGAGGCTGAATTGTTTCTTTTTGAGGCAAGCCGAGCCCAGTTGGTTCAGACTGTTATCCTTCCCGCCCTGAATAAAGGGGTATGGGTTTTGTGTGACCGTTATATTGATTCCACTTCCGCCTATCAGGGGTATGGGCGGGGATTTGATCTTGAGACGATTTTTACCCTTAATAAATATGCCACGGGCACCTGCGTTCCTGATCTTACGATTATCATGGAGATTGACGTCAAGACCGGGCGGGAACGGTTGCATCAGCGTAATCTGGCACAGAATACGACGAGTGACCGGATCGAACGGGAGGCGTCTGATTTTCACGAGCGGGTGCATCGCGGCTTTCTTGAACTGGCGAAGCGGTGGCCAGATCGGATCAAGGTCGTGAATGCCATGCGCGAGCCGGAGGCGGTTGCGGCTGATATTTGGGCCTTGGTTAAGGTTATCTCAGAAGTCCGGGATTCGGAATTCAGGAATCAGCATGCAGAATGAAAGTCCAGTAATGAGCGCTGTGGCTGCGTTTGATGCGGCAGTGCGTGTCGGACGGGTCGGGCAGGCCTATCTGGTGATTGGCAATCTTCGTGAAGAGGCGATCCCCTTTACCGAGGCTGCATTGCAGCAGTTGTTCTGTCAGGGAATGGTGAAACCCTGCGGGGACTGTGTCGCTTGCCAGCAGATTCATGATCATAAACATATTGATGTGGTGTGGATTGAGCCGGAAAAGAAATCGCGTGTGGTGGGGGTCGATCGTATCCGTGATTTGCAGCGGGTGATTTATCAGACTTCCTATAGCGGGGGGTGGAAGGCTGTTGTTTTTGTCGGTGCAGACCGGATTGGTGAAGAGGCCGCAAATTCATTCCTGAAAACGCTTGAGGAGCCACCTGCCCGTTGTGTGTTTTTCCTGCTCACGGATACCCCGCAAGCGATCCTACCGACCATATTATCGCGCTGTCAGAGGTTGCTGCTCTCTTCCGAATCGGAGGTTTTGGCCGAACCTTGGCGTGGCGCGTTGTTGGAGATTCTGGCAACCCCATTGGGCGGCGGCTTGATAGGGCGGTTGGCCCGCTCCACCAGGCTGGATATATTACTTTCAGATATCAAGAAAACGGTCGATAAAGAGGAGAAGAGGCGTTATCAGGAGGAGCAAGAGGCGCTTCGGAATCCGGACGAAAAGATCAAGGCGACCAAAGCAAAAGATGTGATTCTGGAAGCCCGGATTGAGGCGCGATTCAGGGGGTTACGCGCCATGGTCTTGCGCGCCATGCTGTTTTGGTATCGGGATTTGTTGGTGGCCGTGACGGTGAGTAGTGCTCAACCTCCGCAGTTGCGGTATCCTGATCAGGCGGCGGTGATTTTGGGTATTGCCCAAGGGTTGTCGTTTGCGGATGCAATGGGAAATGTGCGTGTGGTGGAGGCGATGCAGCGCCAGTTTGATCGTAACCTTCCCAGTGGTCTTGTGTTGACGGGGGCAGTAAACGGATTGAGTGCATAAAGAGAAAGAATTCCCTGTGTATCGTTCGGCTCTCATACATCTTGATGATGATTCGCTGGTGAATGCCACTTGCCCCTTTGAGTTGGTCATCCATCAAGGGGAGCTTTGTGTCATTGAATGTAACCGCATTCCTGAGTCGGGGCATGTGGTTCAGCTGATTGATCATGAAGGTGAGATGCCAGTAAAAGGAACGATTCCCTTTGTGGTGCGAAGAGCCACGCTTCAGGACCAATCGAGGGCTTCTGAAAACCAGGTCGTTGGGCGGATGGCACTCAAGACTGTACATAAAAGGGTCGAGGAGTTTAAACTCGCTCTTCATGTTGTTCAGGTGCGCTACAGTTTTGACCGGTCTGTGTTGCATGTCACGTTTACTTCCGAGGACCGGGTTGAGTATGCTGAATGCATCAAGGCACTGGCAGGGGAATTGCGTGCGCGCATTGAAATGAAGGCCATTGGTGTCCGGGATGCTGCCAAAGTGGTTGGAGGGATGGGGGTCTGCGGGCGTGCCATTTGTTGCAAAACATGGATGAAAGATTTTAATGTGGTGACGGTTAAGATGGCTAAAGCTCAACATTTAGCGCTTAATCCGGGAGCCATCAGTGGAACATGCGGACGTTTGAAGTGCTGTCTCAAGCATGAATATGAGAGCTATAAATTGGCGGGGGATAAATTCCCGAAAGATGGTGCCCGTGTTTCGTGTGGCGAGAACTGCGGTTGTATTTGGGAGAAGGATATTCTGAAACAGCGGGTTAAGATCCGTTTGGATGATGGGCGCATTGTGGATTGTGCGCTCGCGGACGTGTCTCGGGAAAAGGAGTAGTTATGAAACCAGTACAGCTTGTAGTTGTGGGATCGATCGGGCTGGATACCATTGAAACGCCTCATGCGAAAAAAATTGAGATTTTAGGTGGATCGGTAAGCTATGCCTGTGCCAGCGCGTCTTTTTTTACGCCCACAGGTATGGTGGGGGTAGTGGGCGCCGATTTTCCTGAGCCGTGTGTGGATGTCTACCGCCAGTTCGGGATTAATTTATGCGGGCTGCAAAAAAGCCGCGGGAAAACTTTCCGCTGGTCGGGAATTTATGAGCAGGACATGAATAATCGCCGGACACTGGCGACGGAACTCAATGTGCTTGAGACCTTTATGCCCGAATTACCGGATGACTATACCCGCGCGCCATTTTTGTTTTTGGCTAATATTGCGCCTCAGTTACAATTACACGTGTTGTCACAGGCAAAGTCACCCAAATTTGTGGCAGCCGATACGATGGACCTCTGGATTAATATTGCGCTTCATCCGCTGCGTGAGGTTATTGCCGCAGTTGATCTTCTGACTTTGAATGAGTCTGAAGCCCGCCTTTTGGCTGGAGAAAACAATTTGGTTCGAGCCGCTAAAAAAATTCTAGGCTGGGGCCCAAAATATGTCATTATTAAAAAAGGTGAGCATGGCGCGATGCTGTTTACGTTAAAGGAGATATTTGTGGTGCCCGCCTATCCCCTTGAGATTGTGCACGATCCGACGGGCGCAGGGGATACTTTTGCCGGAGGTTTGATGGGAGCCTTGAGTGAGGGGGGCGAGGTGAGTGAAGCGGCCATTTGTAAAGCGATGGGGTATGGCAGTGTCGTAGCCTCATTTGGCGTGGAAGATTTTAGTTTGGGGCGGTTGCAGAATTTGTCCCGGCATGAGATCAATCGCCGTTTTGCCGCATTTAAACGGCTCACTCATTTTGATACAGTAGAAACGGGGTAATCAAAGAATGAGTGAAACTCAAAATATAAAAATTCCGATTTCCGTGATTCGTCGTTTGCCAAAGTATCTGACGATGGCCAAACAATTACGCTCGGAAGGGGTGGAATGGGTTTCATCAGACGCTTTGGCGGAAGCGCTCTCCTTGACTTCGTCTACGGTGCGGCAGGATATCTCACATATCGATTTCCAGGGGATATCTAAAAAAGGGTATTCAACGGCTGGTTTGGAAACGGTGTTGACGCTCACTTTAGGTGCGGATCAGGAGAGCGTGTGTGTCGTGATCGGAGCGGGTAATTTGGGGCGTGCCTTGGCAACGCATGAAGAGTTTGCGCGACAGGGGTTCAGGATTTGCGATGTTTTTGACAATCACCCTGCGGTAGTTGGCGAGACGATTAGTCGATTTGTTGTCAGGGATGTGGAAGAGTTGCCTGAGGTCGTCAAGCGGCAGAAGGTGGCGATTGGTATTGTCGCTGTACCTCATGATGTGGCGCAAGCAGTAGTGGATCGCCTGATTAAAGCGGGGATTCGGGGAATTTTGAATCTGACGGCAGCGCATATTACGGTTCCTGCTGGGGTAGCATTGGTGGATGCCAGAATCATCGCTAATTTGCGTGAATTGGCCTATGTGTTGAAAGTAAATGAGCGAAATGACTTATCATGAAGACTGATGTTCATTTGGCCAGAACAGAACGATTGGAAATGGCCGGTTTGGTGGCGGGCCAGATCGCGCATGATTTCAATAACCTGTTAACTCCTCTGCTGGCCTATCCCGATCTCATCCGAAATGAAGTTAAACAAAACGCTGTTGTTAATGAATATCTCTCGATCATTGAGAAAACTGCGACAGAAATGCAGCATTTGACGTTGAAATTACTGACCTTGGCGCGCCGCAATCGGGTGAGTCGAGCGGTGTTTGATATCAGTGATGTGATTGGGGAGGTCGTTCAGGCATTGCAGGCAGGCCTCCCGCAAGGCATTGCGGTTAAGTGTGATTTGGTGGTTACCCCTTGTAATATTGCCGGAAGCCGTTCCCAGATTCACGCGGCATTGGAAAATCTATGCCAAAATGCATTGGATGCGATGGGGACATCCGGATCATTGTTCATCAAGTCGGAAAACGTATATCTGGATACCCCGTTTGGTGAATATCAAACTGTGACCCGTGGGGCCTATGTAAAGATCTCTGTGCGTGATACGGGGGCGGGGATACCGGAGGATATCCGGGAAAAAATATTCGACCCTTTTTTTACTACTAAACGTGCTACCAAACGACGCGGGTCGGGGCTGGGATTGAGCATTGTTCACGGGATTATAAAAGATCACCTGGGGTACGTTGACTTTGAGAGCACTTTGGGAAAAGGATCGACCTTTTTTATGTATTTACCTGTCGCAAAAGATTTCGCCAAGGAGCAAATGACGTCCCCTTTGCCGATGGAATCTGAGCGTGTTCCGGTTGTGGTTGATGATTCACCCCCATCGGAAAAACCGATAGCTCCTCGAATTTTAATTGCTGATGATGAGCAAATGATCCGGAAGCTTTTCGGCATGATTCTCATGTTTGAATTTCCGGAGGCTGTGATCGATCAGGTATCGGACGGTGAACAGGCTGTGGCGGCGTTTTCGAAGAGTTGCCATGACCTGATCATCATGGACTTGCAGATGCCAGGGCAGGATGGGCGGGAATCTTTTTTTGAAATTAGAAAGATTTGTACGGATAGGAATTGGCGCCTGCCGCCTATTGTCTTTTGCACTGGGTTTACTCCGGCCGAATCGTTGGCGGATATTATCAAGGACGGCTTGGTTAATTGTCTGCTTCGAAAACCGATTAAGGCGGAGTTACTTCTGGAGGCTGTGCGGAAGCGTCTGCCAAAATGAATATGCGGGTCATGACGTCGGTGAAGGCCATGCAACAGCATGCCCTGGGTGAGAAGCGGGCTGGCCGGAAGATCGGGCTGGTGCCGACCATGGGGTATCTTCACGAGGGGCATCTGTCCTTGGTGGCTCTGGCTCGAGCGCATGCTGAGGTTGTCATTGTCAGCATTTTTGTCAACCCGATCCAATTTCTGCCCGGCGAAGATTTGGCCAGTTATCCCCGCGACTTTGAACGGGATCGAGAATTATGTACGCGAGCGGGGGTGGATCTGATTTTTTGCCCGAATCCTGAGGAAATGTATGCTGCAGACCATAGCGTATTTGTGGAAGAAACCTCTCTGTCCAATGTGCTTTGCGGTGCAAGTCGTTCGGGGCATTTCAGGGGGGTGACGTCGGTTGTGGCAAAGTTATTCAACATTACTTTGCCTGATGTCGCTGTTTTTGGACAAAAAGATGCCCAACAGTGCCGTGTTATTCAGCGAATGGTGCGGGATCTGAATATTCCTGTGGAAATTATTGTAGGGCCGATTATTCGTGAGCCTGATGGGTTGGCGATGAGTTCTCGTAACAAATACCTTTCTCCGGCTAATCGCAAGCGGGCCTTATGTTTGCGGAGGGCACTTGCCACGGCCGAGAGACTGGTGCAGGCAGGGGAACGTTCGATCATGCCTGTCAAGTTGGCCGTTATGGCCGTGATATCAGAGGTTCCTGAGGCCCTTATTGATTATGTGGTTTTTATGGACAATGAGACACTCGAGCCCGTCTCTGAAATCCAGCGACCTGTTCTGGCCGCATTGGCCGTTCGAATCGGTGGCACGCGCCTGATCGATAACACTATCCTGGGATGATCACTGTGCCGGTTGTGCGGGCAGTGCCTTGGGCTCCCTGCGCAACAAGGTTTGTTCTGTGCGATTGGTCGAGTCCGTTATTGAAGCTTCAGCGGTATCATTGGTCAAAAGGTCGTCTTCCTCAGTTCCAAAATCAGGGGCCTTAATGAATTTCGGCACTGCAAGAGCGGCCAGAAGTAATACTACCGCGAGAATGATCAACACATCTGCGAAAGATAAACCACTGCGGCTGTTCATAAACTTTCCCCTTATACTCAGGACGGGAGTATTCTCCCTGATGGCTTAACTCTAATCGAGGTGTGCCTTAGCGTCAATAATGGAGGGGATTCTTTTTTGGAAAGAGCAACGGTGGGCGGCCAGCCCTTGATCCTTGAAAATCAGGCAGAAATCGGTTTCTTCCTCAGGGGGCGGGATATAAGGCGCAATTTCGGTATAGCGTTGGTCCCTTCGCCAGACCTGCTGCATGGCTGAAAAATAATCATGATGATCGGTGCACAGGTGGATTATTCCGTTGGGAACAAGCGTTTTTGAGATGACATCTACGAGCGGGGGGGCGACGAGTCTGCGGACATGATGGCGACGTTTGGGCCAAGGATCAGGGAAGTAGACGTAACATATGCTAATGGATTCCGGGGGTAATGCCGTCAATATGCGCAGGGCATCCCCATTTACCAACCGGATGTTAGTAAGACCATTGGCCACTGCTTTTCTGTCAATTTTCCGGAGACGGAGCAATGACAGATCAATGCCTAAAAAATTAAGATGAGGACAACTATTGGCTCGGGCCAATAGAAAGCGGCCTCTGCCGCAGCCGATGTCAACCTCCACGGGTTGAAGCGACCCGTAAAACGATTGTAAGGGGAGTTGGGCTTCTGGCTCAGGCTTAGGGATGAGAAAGGCATCGTTGAAGATGCGATTAGTAATGCGTTCTCGTACCATATAATGGGTCAGGTTCGTCCGAAAATTCTGGAAAAAAAGCCTGGGCGGTTGACCCGATTCATGGCCTGCTCGATATAATTCAGGGCGAAGAGTTGGAATTTAGTATTTGAGGATGAATGAAAATGCTTGGCGGCATCCGTCAACCCCTCTTTGCCTGCTTCAATGAATCGATTAAGGATGGCCGTTTCCTGTGTGCGTTTTTTAGCGAGAGATGTGAGGAGCGGCATAAAAGTCTGGATCAAACGGGATTTGGCTTCCCAGTCGTTTTTTTTGCACCCCTCCACATCTCGCTCAATCGCTTTTTCACGAGTTGCCTCCGGGGTGCTGTAATCATTCTGGTTTAGATTTAATGAAATTTTCACGCCGGAAACTCCTTATTCATTATGGGTATGGTGACCTGTAATAAAGGGTAACTAACCACATCAGCCTCTGAGTTACAAGTGAGGAGTGAAGTGACGGGTGTAAACAAAGATTCCCAGGAGGCATAAACTGAAAAGGCAAAGGTCAACAATCAGGATTATGTCAGTAAGCAGGGTTTTCTCCGGGCGTCCTCCGCCTTCTTTTCGATAGACGAGGTCAAGATACCGGAAAATGCCGAACATGACGAAGGGAATGGTGACAGCCAGCAGGGGGGTTCCGAATTTATGAACAGTTTCGGTGGAGAGTGTGTAAATGGCGTAAGAGACAATGGTTGTGGCGCCGACAATGGCAATGAGTTGATCCAGTAGTTTAGTATCATAAAATTCAAGGTTAGCACGGTGAGAGACGGCCGCCCCTACCATGAGAATCTTTTCATGGCGTCGCTTGCATAGAGCCAGGAATAGGGCCAAAAGAAAGGCGCACAGCAGAAGCCAGGGTGAAATAGGAATGGGGACGGGCATAGCCAGCCCGCCGCCTGCTGCCCGTAAAACAAAGCCAAGCGCAATAATGAATACATCTACGAGGGCAATTTCCTTGAGCCAGAACGTGTAGATAAACTGAAGGCTGACATAAATGCTCAAAATGAGCGCGAAGGGTCTGGATATCCAAAATGCGCCAGCAAGCGCCACGCCCATCAGGAAAAAGGAAATAAAGGTGATAAGTGGGATGGAAACGCGGCCGGCTGCAATGGCGCGATGTTTTTTTACTGGATGAACACGATCCGCCTCAAGATCCTTGATATCATTGATGATGTAGATGCCGCTGGAGGCGAAACAGAAAAATACAGTGGCCAGTAATACCGGATAGAAAGAGGATAGGGGGATTGAAAGTGATCTGTCTCCCAGCGCGAAAAAAAAGGCGGCTAACACGACGATGTTTTTGGTCCACTGATTCGGGCGAAGCGCCTGGAGAATATCCTGTGGCCTATTCATCATGCTTGTTTCGGGGGCGGCGGAGTTTTCTGTTTCGGGGAGCGGCGCAGCCCGCTTCTTACCCAAAGCAGACCGACCATGGTGAGGGCCTCACGGAAAATACCACCGCTCATTTTGGAATAGCCCATCCGTCGGTCTTCAAACGTTATAGGAATTTCTTTGACTCTGAAACCCTCCAGCCAAGCCGCATGGGTCATTTCAATTTGGAAAGAATACCCATTGGATTTTACCTTATCCAGATTAATGGCTTCCAATACCCGCCGCCGAAAGCATTTGAAACCGCCTGTTGGATCTTTAAATGGCATACCGGTGAGTAGGCGGACATACAGTGCTCCCCCCATGCTAAGAAGGAGTCTGCTGAGCGGCCAGTTTGTGATCCGAATTCCATGGATATATCTTGAGCCAAGGACCAAATCCGCCTCTTTGGCCGCTTTTAAGAAATTCGGGATTTCACGAGGACTGTGCGAGTGATCAGCGTCCATCTCAAAGATGAATTCATATGACTTTTTGAGTGCCCATTGAAATCCCTCGATATAGGCACGCCCCAAACCAGATTTTCCGGGCTGATGCAGGACAGAGATACGTGGATCGGCTGCCGCCAATTCATCGAGTATTTTGCCTGTGCCGTCGGGCGAATTGGCGTCAACAAAAAGGATGTTAACAGTGGGAGCAATGTCGAGGATGGCTTTTGACAGGGGGCTGACGTTATCCTTCTCGTCGTATGTCGGAATAATAATCAAGACATTGTGCATAGCCATTCCTTTTTGCTTAGGACCGGTAGTTCGGGGCTTCCTTCATTATTTTCACGTCATGAGGATGCGCTTCAGTGACGCCCGCCATGGAAACACGGATAAATCGGCCTCGTTTTTGAAACTCATCGATCGTACGGCATCCGCAATATCCCATGGAAGCCTTCAGGCCGCCACAATATTGAATCATCACTTTGCGAACAGAACCTGAATAAGGGATGATTCCTTCAATTCCCTGAGGAACCAGATCCGCTTCGTGGATATTACTTTGGCCATACCGTTCTCGACTTGCGGAGCCTTCCCTCATGGCTGCCAAACTTCCCATCCCTCTATACACTACATATTGACGGCCTTGATGAATGATTTTTTCGCCGGGGCTTTCATCGGTACCTGCAAACAGCGATCCTGCCATAATGGTATCCGCGCCAGCGACAATAGCTTTAGGGACATCCCCTGAGTGACGTATGCCGCCATCGGCAATGATGGGGATGGCCCCTTTTAATGCCTTGGCACAATCATAAATCGCTGAAATCTGGGGGATCCCGACTCCGGCCACCACGCGGGTCGTACAAATAGAGCCGGGGCCAATGCCAACTTTTACGGCATCAGCTCCTGCCTCAAGAAGGGCAGTGGCGGCTTCCCCGGTCGCGATGTTTCCGGCAACGACATCAATGTTTGGGTGATGCTGTTTGACCCATTTAACCATTTCAATGACGCCTTTTGTATGGCCGTGTGCGGTATCGACAACAACGACGTCAATTTCGGCCTTTGCCAGAATGGCGACACGTTCCTGATCGTTGGGTCCGATGGCGGCCCCAACGCGTAACCGATAACGTGAATCCCTATTGTAGAGCGGTTCAACGTTTTCAACAAGGGTTCGAACATCACAAAAACTGTAAAGTCCCGCCAATTTGCCATCTTTATCCACCAGCGGTAATTTGCCGATCCGGTGTTTTTTCATCAGGCGGTAAGCATCTTGAAGGGTCGTTTCCGAGGGGGCGGAGATGACATTGGCTGTCATCACATCGGTTACAGGGGCCGTAATGTCACTGGCAAATTTGATATCTGCGGCGGTCAATATGCCTACTACCCGGTCATTTTCATCAAGAATAGGGAAGCCACTGAAGGTAAAGCCCTTTTGTTCCTTGGTCTTATGAACGGTTTCCAAGGTATCGGTGGCGCGGAACACGATCGGGGCTCGAATTAAGCCGTTCAGGTAATGTTTAACACGAGCCACGTGATCGGCCTGCCGTTTGGGAGACAGATTTTTGTGGATGATCCCGATGCCACCCATAAGCGCCATCGCGATGGCCATAGGGCTTTCCGTAACGGTATCCATTGCGGCACTGGCGAAGGGCATGTTAAGCGTAATATTTCTCGTCAGCTGGCTGCGGATGTCTGCTTGTTCAGGAAGAAAATCCGCATACTGGGTGATCAGGGAGACGTCATCAAAAGTCAGGCCTTCCTGAGGAAACTTCTCCATAAATGATTGTACAAAAGTATTCAAGCTCATGCGGTAATCTCCGTGCGTTCAGTTGAATGTGTTGCCGCTTGATTATGTATTTATAGCGTATAAGCGTCAAGTGATTTCGGTATTAAATTCGAAGGATTCACGAAGGATTCACTAGTTGCATTTTTTTAGTTCTTCGGGCACCGTATGTCCACGTATGCTGATCATTGTTGAGTCGCCAACCAAGGCAAGAAAAATACAATCCATTCTCGGAGTGAAGACCCTGTCAACCGTAGGGCATTTCAAAGATCTCCCAGACTCCAGTATTGGGGTAGATTTGAAGACGTATGAGCCGACGTTCGTCTATCATGAAAAAAAGAAGCATCTTCCTGAAGAGTTGCGTCGGGCGGCGAAAGGGGAGACGGTCATGCTGGCGGGTGACCCGGACCGGGAAGGTTATGCCATCAGTTGTCACATTTATGAAGAGGTCAAGTCTGTGGCCAAGGCTTGTCTTCGAATGGAAATTTTCGAGGTTACCGAGAAGGGCCTCAAAGGGTCCCTTGCGAAAGCGGTTCCATTCGAACAAACAAATGCAGGGCTGTACCATGCGTTTCTGGGACGTCGAATAGGCGATCGCCTGGTAGGGTACATCCTGTCTCCTATAGCGAGCAGAAGTCTGCGCAATAAGTACAGTGTGGGGCGGGTTCAGTCCCCTGCGGTTCGCCTGGTAGTCGATCGGGAGCGGGAGATCCGGAACTTTGCCTCATCCCCGTATTGGTTATTAAATATTCAGCTCAGTAAAGAGGGGACCATTTTCCTGGCGTATCATGTTAAAGGTAAATTTGTGGTGCAGTCTGAGGCGGATGCGCTTATCACACTGATTGCTGGTGCATCTCATGCGGTGTCTGAAAAAGTGGAACAGAAAGAGACCCGGCAGACTGCGAAGCCACCCTTTACAACCGTCGACTTGCAGGCAGCGGCAGCTACTCGTCTGAAATATACGCCCGAACTGACGATGAAACTGGCCCAGGCCTTATTTGACCATGGATTGATTACCTACCATCGTACTGATTCCGTCAGGATGGACGAGGCCTTTATTGCAGAAATCCGGAAGTTCCTGGAACATTCTGTCGGTGCCGTGTATCTCCCTGCTAAACCCAACCAGTACAAATCGAAAAATTCCCAGGCAGAAGCCCATGAAGGGATTCGGCCCACCCATATGCATGGTGTCGCCGAAATCGATGCCCGCATTGCCAAGGAACAATTGTCGACTGACCATGCCCGCCTTTATGAGTTGATTTTTAGGCGGGCGATCGCGAGTCAGATGGCGCCTGCACGTTATGATTCCACGCTCCTGCTTTTCGATGTGGTGGGCGAAAAATTCAAGGCGACCGGACGGGTTATGAAGTTTGATGGCTTTCTCAAGGTCTATATTGAGGCGGATGAGGAAAAGGACGGCAAGAGTGCTGAAGATAAAATCCAGACGCTTCCCGCTTTAACCGTGGGCGAGCAGGTCAAAAAGGAGCAGCAGAGTCTGGAGGAGAAGAAGACCAAGCCACCGGGCCGATTTACGCTGGGCTCTCTGGTCAAGGAGCTTGAACGATTAGGTATTGGGCGGCCGTCAACCTACGCTGCCATCACCAAAAATATTTCCGACCGGGGGTATGTGAAAGAGGAGAAGGGGAAAGTCCTGCCTTTGCCGTCAGGTGAAGCGCTGATCGATTATCTGCGGCTGAAGCATCCTTGGGTGATTGATTATGAATTGACCAGCCGGATGGAAGCTTTTCTGGATCGTGTGGTCGAAAATCAGGAAACCTGGCAACGGTTTTGCAAAGGGGTCCATAATAAAATGGGCTTTGCGCTTCCACCGATACGTGGGGAGGCAGGCGGGCCCAGCGAGGCCCAACTCAAATATGCGGCTCATCTTGCTGCCAAGCATGGGCTCGCGATACCCGAAGATACGCTTAAGAGCGGCAGGAACTTATCCTTATGGATTTCGGAGATGGTCTCGAAACAGGCGCCCGCAGTTGCGGAGGCACCCCCAGCGGGTTCCGCCTACCGGTAATTGAAGAGATCTTTCATGAGAAATTGCCTGCTAGAGGCTTTATTCAGTGCGTTTAAAATTTTAAGTTTGACGTTGGACGTCAATCTGCGCCCCTTGCAGGCTCGCGACACCATTTTGAATGTGATTTGTTCTGTTGAATGAGCAACGAGATCATGCCGCTTAAGGTCGCATTCTGTCATAATCTGAGCCAGAGGTTGTTCGCCTAAATCGAGTTTTTTTTCAGTATCCATATTTATCTGCTATTTTAAGGTATTCAGCTCTTTGTGCGAATCTAGCATATTAGGCGGAAATTGACAGTCCCGGCTTTGGGCGATATAAACAGGAGTCATTTCAGTAATGTTTGGGTGAGGAGTGTAGCGCAATGCCGACATATGAGTATGAGTGTAAGAAGTGTGGTGTTTTTGAGCTTTTTCAGAGCATCAAAGACGAAAAGCTGAAGCGTTGTCCCACTTGTAAGGGGACTGTTAAGCGCTTGATGGGATCCGGAGCCGGGATTATTTTTAAGGGAACGGGTTTCTATCAAACTGATTACCGGAGTTCTAACTACACTAGTGGTGCGAAGGCTGACTCTGGTGTGAAGACTGAATCCAGCACTAAGGCGGCTCCCGTGGCAAAGCCTGACTCCGGGTCAAAACCCAGCTCTACAAGCGACAAGAAATAATCGCCCCTAGGCGTTATCAATAATCTGTCTGGAGGATTTGCATGGCGATTAAAATTGAGTGTAAAACCTGTGGGTTCCGAAATGACCTTGGCCGTGTATTTTGTGCCCAATGCGGTCAGAAACTTGATTTGCGCGATACCTCGATGAATGAACTTGAGGAACGCCGTGAATTTAATTTCGGGATGTGGATCCGCTGGGGAATTTCAGTGGTGGTGATTGTGACGGTCTCCGTGATCATTGGTTTGGCACTGTGGTCAGCCAAGCCGGTGCCTGTCTACACCGAGGCGGTGGGCTCCCGGCAGGTCCCGATCAAGATAGCCGCCATTTTGAGGGCGCTCTCCTACAATAAGCCGATGACGCTTGATTTTCAGGAGGGGGAGTTGAATGGATTTTTGGCTGCACGCGCCAAGGTGAAGCACCTTAATGCCTTTACCATTGACCTCAAACCCGGCTCGTTCGATCTTTATGCCGCCCTGGATTGGTCGCCTCCTACCAATCTCGCCTTTCTGGCTAAAATCAAAATCCCGGTTTCGTTCACGTTGCAAGGAAGTTTTCAAGGTGGAGTTTTTATGCCGGGAAAAGGACGGGTCGGGCATTTGCCGCTAGTGGGGAAAGCCCAGGTCTTATCCACTGATTTCTTTGCCACACTGTTGCCGGACATCCTGGCTGAAAAACGATTAATCGACGCGCTCCAGACGGTCGCCATCGAGGAACGGCAGGCTGATTTGACGTTGACGCCGGTGGGGAAATAAATGACCGGCATGGGACGTTTCATTCCGGTCATTATTGTTTCCTTTCTTTCTTTTTTCCCTCGAGACGTGGTCGCTGCTCCGGTGTCCCATGCCTTTGGTCGCACGGTATTATCCAGCGATTTAGTGCGGGAATTTGGGGCAGTAACTCTTGAAATGATTGACCGGTTACGAGGTGAAATTTGGCTCCAAATTCCGGCATCCCCCCAGGACAATGCGGAAATGCTGGAAGTGAGTCCGCTGGAGATTATTTCCATGCGAAAAAAGCATCCGGAAATATCCACTTTAGCCGTCGTCAAAATGGGTAGGATTCAACGGCTGACGCTCGGTACGGCGCCCGAGTTTGTGGAGGTCGGGAGAAAATATGTTTTGTTTTATGAGGGCGTGGTACGCGGTGCATGGGGGGTGGTCTTAAAGCAACGGCTCAGGCGGGCAGAAGAAGCCCTTAAAGAGCTGGCCCGGCAAACGCTAGAACGCAAAGTTTATCTTGATGAATATGAGCAAACAATGGGCAAGGATGATCGGCTGAACAGCACGGAGTCTGTCGGGAATGATCTGATTCCCGGACTTGAGAAATGCCGTATAGAATCCTATATTGATGAAGCGGATAAAAAATTTGGAAAGCCTTAATCCTGCAAAGGTAAAATAGAGAGTAAGGGAAGGACATTATATGGTATCTCGTAATACAACACGCAAAACGACCGTTGGCGCAATCGATTCTTCTGTTTTGGATTTTACGGCGGGAAGCGACCTTCAGTTGGATTTAGCCTTAGTGCAGGCCGACTGCATTGGGTCTGCCGCCCATGCCACGATGCTTTCCCGTATGCCGGTGCGGCCCAAAATCATTACGGATTCCGAGCGACGTTCGGTGATACGCGAACTCAAGGCCATCATGCAGCGTGCTGCATCCGGACAGTTTTTCATTTCTATGGATGATCAGGACGTGCATCTCGCCGTAGAAAGAATTCTGACTGCGAAATTAGGCGATCTGGGCAAGAAAATCCATACAGGGCGTAGTCGGAATGATCAGGTGGCTTTGGATTTGCGCCTATTCGCCCGTGAGCAACTGATTGAGATTGTGGGGGAAGTTTTAACATTAGCCGGGACACTGGTGAAATTTGCCCAGCGGCATGTGGAGGTGCCGATGGTGGGGCGAACCCATATGCAGCCCGCCATGCCGAGTTCCGTAGGTTTGTGGGCTTCAGCCCATGCTGAAAGTTTGCTGGATGATGTGTCTCTTTTGATGGGGGTTTATGAGCTGAACGACCAATGCCCGCTTGGCTCAGCAGCAAGCTATGGTGTCCCTCTCCCGATTGACCGTGCGCTGACATCCCAATTACTGGGTTTTAGTCGCCCTGTACACAACGTGCTCTATGCGAATAATGCCCGTGGCAAGATTGAATCGCTGATCCTCCAGGCGATGGTGCAAGTCATGCTTTCGCTCTCAAGGATGGCCCAAGATCTGATGCTGTACACAATGCCGGAGTTTGGCTATTTTACACTGCCAGTTGAATATGGCACGGGGAGTAGCATTATGCCTCAAAAGAATAACCCTGATGTCGTCGAATTGGTTCGTGCCCGTGTGGCGAGAGTAATGTCCTGCGAAATGGCGGTTTTGGACATCGCCCGAGGCTTGCCGAGTGGGTATAATCGTGATTTACAGGAAACCAAGGGCCCATTTATGGAAGGGCTTTCCATGACGCGCGGGTGTTTGGCCATTTTGCCGCCAATGATTGAGCGTATGGAGGTAAATCGAGAAGCCTTATTACATGGCTTTTCGTCAGGTGTATTCGCCACCGATCGCGCCTTGGAATTAGTTGGACAGGGTATGCCTTTCCGTGACGCCTACCATTATATCAAAGCCAATCTGGGCGAGCTTGAGACCATGGATGCTGTAGAGTCGGTGCGGAAGAAGACTCATCTCGGAGCTCCGATGGGCTTGGATTTCGGGTGGTATGAATCCCGGATCAAAGCTGGTCATGAGTGGAAACAGGCAGAGTGGGCTGACCATTGCCGGATGGCCTCGAAACTGATGGGGATTAAATATCCCATCGTCTGACGTTACAGTACCGAATGCTTTATTATGTCACTTGAAATTCCTGATTTTAGCCATTTGACTCCTGACGTTGTGATTAATGCTGTGGAGGAGGCAAATCAGATTCGATGCAGTAACCTGTGCCGTCCGCTTAACAGTTATATCAATCGCGTGTATGAGGTGGGGTTGGATGCCGGGGGGTGTCTGATTGTAAAATTCTATCGGCCAGGGCGCTGGAGTTTCGAGGCATTGCAGGATGAATTGGATTTTTTAAAGGAACTCACTGACTCCGAGTTACCAGTAGTCCCGCCGATTCCCGGGGCGGATGGACAATTGCTCCATAAAATCGGGGATACCTGGTTTGCGATCTTCCCGAAACGGGGTGGGCGCCCTTTGGATGAACCCACCACGGAGGACTGGATTCAGCTGGGTCGTCTGATTGGGAGAATGCACGTAGTCGGGAGTAGTCGATTCCCCAAAGATCGAATCCAACTTCACCCGCAACATTCCACCCTGGCACATCTCGACTTTATTTTGCGCTCGGGCACGCTATCACCCCAGTATCGGCGTGCCTATGAAGAGTGTGTGATCGTTCTGGTAAAGGATATCAGTCCGCTATTTGAGGGGGTGGAAACCTTGCGGCTCCATGCGGATTGCCACCGTGGTAATATCTTGTTTCGCCCCGGGGAGGGCTATCACCTGCTGGATTTTGACGATATGGCCGTTGGCCCTGCGGTTCAGGATCTCTGGATGATTTTACCTGACCGCCTTCCACGGGCACGTGGGGAGTTGGATCTTCTTCTTGAAGGGTATGAGACCTTTCGCGAGTTTCCGTATGATACCTTAAAACTGATTGAACCCTTGAGAGCCATGCATTTTATCCATTTTACTGCCTGGTGTGCCAGGCAGAAGGCGGATGGGGGATTCGCACGTTTATCGCCTGACTGGGGCAGTCAGGCATTCTGGCGTCAGGAAATTGCCGAGTTGGAAAAACAACGTCAGGAAATTGAAGCGGGAATAGACTGAGCGTTATCAGAAATGAAATGCAACACTCGCGCCCATTCCCAGTTTGTCGAACTCTTGAAGTTCCAATTTGATGCCGATGTTAGCGGAGGGGTTAATTTGTAGCCCCCCGATAAGCCCAAACAATTGACTCTCAGATTGATCGCCGAAATCAAGAGAAGAGAAGGCCGGACCAATGTAGAACCCTATGCGATCCCAAGCGCCGGGTTTTTCGGGCTTTGAGTAGAAGCTCATGGTCAATGAGGTGAAAATTTCCGACAAATTATCGGACGCGCCCCTGGAGTCAACCGTGGTATTACGGAAATAAGAATTCAGATCAAGACCGACCCAATATTGGTCAATGTCGTTCCAAGGTTCCAGCACCATGAAATCCATCATGCGGACCTGACCACCCACTTGCCATTCAGCATTGTAATCGCTGTTATCGCTGCCCAGATTCTGGTTGCCGAGAGTCACGTCAGCACCGCCTACCCCTCCATAGACTGTCAGCCATTGGGTTACATCTAGACCAAGGATGGCCGCCATGTGATTGACTTCCAGTTCGCTACCAGCCATCCCGCTGCTATATTCCAAGCCGCGCTTTTGTTGTTGCACACTGGCCCCAACGCTGATGAGCCGGGGGCCCCCGCTATGCACGGCATCATAAAATTTCGTTGAATCGCCGTTGAAGAGAGCGCCTTGATAAGCAGAAGAATCTGCTCCGGAGGCGAACGTATAGGTGCTAACCATGGCCGCAGCCAAAACGGTAAGAATGTATGCGTAGGTTTTCATAGATGGGGATACTAGCGATTCGTGGGGTAAGGTTTCAAGGTGTTTTTTGCCCTTGGAATAATTAATTTTTAAGCCGTTACGCTTGAAAGTGAATGGGCGCAAACTTTTCGGGTTGATGAAAGTTCAACTCTTCGCCGATTGGAGCCCATGCCCCCCAATGGGGATGGGAGGTTTTGTCACCACATTTGTAGAAATTCGCCTGCCAGGTTTGCCCTGCAATGTCTCCCAGTGGCCCAGTATAGGCTTCAATCAGTTCGATGGGAAGGGTATATTCCAGTTGCCATTCGCGCGGCACTGTTATCTCGGGCTCCACGACTTCCGGCAGAGTGTGATGGCAGTGGATCTGAGATAGCCAGTTCAGGTCGATTGGAGTGTATTTTGCAAAACCACCTGGCACGCGGCGATGATCTTCAATGTAGGAACATAAAAATGTGCCACCACAGTTGGCTTCAACGTTCAAATAGCCCAGATCTGGTTTTGGCTTAAAAAAGAACTCAACGCAGCTGTCCTGACAAACCGATCCCTGCGGTTGGGTTGTCACACTCCGAACGTATTGATCCGCAACCTTGAAGTGGACGTAAATGTTCTTGGTGTCGTAAAGGAGCCGGGCCTGGACCCTAGGTTTGTGCGCTGAACTTCTCGTGTGGAAGGCTGCTATTTTTAACGTTTCTGACTGATTCCAAACGGGATCATTCCAATTACCGGACATTGACGGGGGGTGAACGGTTTTGTGTATAGTATATGCCATGAGCTGCTTCCTCTATTATGAATCCTGGTTTCTGTATTCCTGATCAATTATTGCCAGTGCACGAAAATTTTCTCCGCGAGTGAGCGATCAACCGTAAATTGGCTTTGTCCGATTTCGAAGATATAGGACGGGAAGAGGCGGATCAGGCAAATGTCTGATCCAGGCAGGATGCCCATGGCCATCAGTTTTTGGATTTCGCGGTTGTCACGGGTGCTCAGGTAGGCCACAACTCCCCGCTGTCCGGCGCGGCCATCGCAAAGCGGTCCGACCTCTTGGACGTGATCCTGCTCCGCTTTCCGGCAGCAGTTCCCGCGTGGAATCGGGTGACCATCAGGGCAGGTGAGAGGATGGCCAAGGAGAGTACAGATTTTGTCCTCCAGTCCGGGTCTTAAAATATGTTCGAACTGGCAGGCATCTTCCTCGGCCTCTTCTCCGGTGACTTGAAACACGTCTTTGAGTAGGCATTCGGCCAGTCGATGGCGACGAACTACATCCCGGCCTTCTTGTAATCCGTTTTCTGTAAGGGCGGGTTTGCCAGCGGTCAGGGTGATCAGGCCTGCCTTTAAGGCGGCTTGCAGTGTTTCGTCAGTGGCTGGACGGGGTGGGCGTGTGTGCTGTTCTTGCTGAAGATAAAGATCCTCAAGTACTTCTTCAATCCGGGGGTCATTCATGATTTCTTCTCCCTGCTATTCGTTTTAAAGAGGGCCCTGATCTTTTTTATCAATCCCGGTTCTCGAGGTGACTCATAGCCGCAATACGGACACTTTACCATATGGCAACCGCCCCCTGAGGGACAGCTCTGACAGGCGTCCTTTGCCTGTTCATCATTAAACTCGCGTTGGCAATATGAACATTTCATTAAAAATGCATCCAGGTTAATACGATGTGGGTCAGATAGCCGACCGAAAACGCGGTGATCAGCACCCCGAACGAAATCCATAAGGTCACCTTGGTGCCTCGTTCCTTTTGCATGACGAGGAATTGCGCGATACAGGGGAGAAACAGGGTCAGGGTAATGGCCGCCACGGTAAGTTGATGGGCTGTCATTACGCCCGTTTTTTGAAGGTCATAGAGACCGGCTGCCCCGTAGTCACGCCGGAAGAACCCGAATAGGAAGGCGACAGCAGACTCATCAGGAAGCCCCAGTGCCCGGATGAGGGGGGTTATGTTTTTAATCAAGAGCTGGAACAGGCCGGTAATCTGGCCGATCCAGATCAATACACTGGCAGTGATGAACATCGGGAGAATTTCGCGGAAGTACCAGACCATGCGGGAATAGGTTTTGATCAGGACGTTCCCGATGGTGGGGAGGCGCAGGGGTGGGAGCTCCATGTAAAACATTGGCTGATCGCCGGGAAGCAACTTGGCTGCCAGCCAGCCAGTCAGGAGCATCACGACGGTGACGACAAAGGCCCAGATGGCCAGTGCGGCTCCCTGGCCGGATAGTAATCCGATAATGACGCCTAGCTGGGCAGAGCAGGGAATGGCCAGTGCCAGCAGGATTGTGCAGATCAGTCGCTCGCGGGTGGATTCAAGAGTCCGGGTGACCAGAGTAGCCATGGTGTCGCATCCAAACCCGAGCACCATGGGGATTACCGCCCTGCCATTAAGGCCTATGCGCTTGAACCCCCGGTCCACCAGCAGGGCTAGACGCGGAAGATAGCCGCTATCCTCGAGCGTGGCGAAGAAAAGGAAAAAGGAGCCGACAATCGGAAAAATAATAGCAATGGCATAGCGAAAACCTAATGTCAGGATGCCATATTCACCCACCAGCAAATCGCGGACAGGGGCCCAGGGATGGGTCGCGTCTACAATACGGATAACCCATGGAATGAGGTGGGACCGAAAGACACTGTTCTCTAGAAAATTCACACAGGTGCCGGCTCCGAACTGGCCGACAAACTGGTAAAGTCCGAAATAGAGGACGATAAAGACCAATGGGTAGCCAGTGAGAGGCTGGGTACAGAGAAGGTTGAGAAAGTTTCGCATGTGGGTGGGGGCCAGGTTGGGCATGACGACACAGCCTTCTAGAATTTGGCCCGTGTGTGTCCGCAGGGAAAGCGTGACGTAATAATGCGGAGAGTGATTCAGTTTAGCTTTGGTTGATGCCACGATTTCGAGAATAGTTGAGGCCGTTTTCTCGCCGACTTCTTTGACTAGTCGTTCCTGCTCCCTTAGATCGCTCTGTAGAAGCAGTGTGGCACGTGTCCGGGGCGAGATTGCACTGGCCGGAGACACGAGTTTGGAGATCGAAATAATGGCCTGCTCAATGATGGTGCCACATTCGGTTCTAATCATGGAGAGGGGGGGCGGGGTCTTGAGTTGGGCAATGAGTTTGCTGATGCCTTCTCCGGTGAGTGATACGGTGGGGATGATGGGTATGCCGAGCCGCTCTGCGAGTTTGGCATGGTCAATGGTAATTCCAAGGGTGCGTGCTTCATCCATCATGTTCAGCACGAGGACCACCGGCCGCCCGGTCTCGATTAGTTGGAGGGTGAGCCCGAGCATACGATCAAGGTTCTTTGCATCAACAACATGGGCCACGACTGAAACCCGCGGGGAAAAGAGGATGTCACTGGCGACCCGTTCCTCGTCGGTAATGGGTAACAGGCTGTACATGCCGGGGGTATCCACAATTTCACTTTCAAGGCCTAATTCCTTGCAATGTCCATGGGACACTTCAACGGTGGTGCCGGGATAATTGGACACGGTCACATATTGACCCGTAAGTTTGTTGAATAAGGCGCTTTTTCCAACATTCGGGTTCCCCACCAGAAGGACGAGGGGAGCATTGGCTTTGGGCTCAACCCCGGATTCATTTGCGTTAACCGCGCCGATCAGTTTTAAAAAAGTGTTCTTGTTCATTGGTAAAGGTTCGGATATTACCAGTGAGGTGATTTGCTTGCCAGCGCAAATAGGGTTAATTGTTGTCGCAGGCGGATGTCATTCATTTTTAACTCAGCATAAGGCGGTTTATGGAACTGGCGGCACGAACAACTTCGGATTATGAATTTTTGGATGCGGGGAATGGTGCACGATTAGAGCGGTTTGGGTCGTATGTATTCAACCGTCCGTCGCCGGTGGCGTTATGGCATCCCGAGCGGCCTGAGCTTTGGAAAAACGCCGTCGGGGTCTACCATCGCAGTACTACGGGGGGAGGGGATTGGTCGTTTACCCGCCCGCCGCCACCACAGTGGCCGCTCAAGTGGGATGATCTGTCATTCATGATTAAACCGACGGGGTTCGGGCATATGGGCCTTTTCCCGGAGCATACCTGCCACTGGGATTGGGTGGCAGAGCAGGTCAAGACGGATCCCTCACAGTGCCGGGTACTTCATCTGTTTGCTTATACCGGTGCGATGACGCTTCAGGCGGCGCGGGCCGGGGCAGAGGTGTGCCATGTGGATGCGGTCCAGGATATCAATGACTGGGCGAGGCGGAATGCCGATGCCAGCGGGCTCAAGGCTGCTCCTATCCGGTGGATAACTGATGATGTGACAAAGTTTGTGGCGAGGGAAGGGCGGCGAGAGAGGAAATATGACGCCATTATTTTTGATCCTCCGAGTTATGGAAAAGGGCCTGGGGGCGAGAAATGGATTCTGGAAGAACACCTGATGCCTTTACTTGATCTCCTTCTGCCCCTGATGTCGGATCGTCCGCGTTTCGTCCTGTTCACCTGCCATACATTGGGATTTTCCCCGCCGTTGATGAAGAATCTGCTGGTTCCATGGCTTGATCGATTCGGCGGCAAGATCGATGCCGGAACGATGGTCATGAAAAATCCGGCCTGTAAACGGGTGCTGCCAACCGGGTTCTTTGCCCGATGGGAGGCAGGGCAATAATCAGTAGATTCTGCCCCATCCCTGCAGACAATCTGGCCCTTATGCCTGTCATTTTCCTTAATTCATGCCGAATTAGATTTCATCATGCGAAGCCGCGAAGTCCGCGAAAAGAAAGCTTTTTTAAAAAATCCCTTTTGCGCCTTCGCGGTTCCGCGTGAAATATTCTTTTCAAATTATTCATTTCATCTTAAGCCGATTGCATTGTTTGATTTATTGCAATTAAAGTTCCGTATTCGTTTCGCAAAAGTCATCAAAAAGATGATTGATCATGTTCACATATATGGTAACTTCTGCTTATAAGAGAAATCAAGTTCTACACCACTTCAACAGGGCGTTGTCCCGTTCAAGAGCACCTTGACGATCTGCCGGACAAAACTGTCCAAAAGATTGCCTGGGTGCTGCGCGTGGTTCGGGATTTGGATCGTGTGCCGGCCAACTATTTCAAGAAATTGGTCAACCACCGCCCGCCGAGATTCGGCTGGCGGAGGAACGTAAAGCCGATCACATAAGACGGAGGTAAAGCCATGGATGATCTAGAGAAATACATTGAGAA
>JBAWZF010000013.1 GCA_037143175.1 bacterium | reverse complement strand
CTCCAAATTTCCGTCGTCAGATTGAGCCAAAATGGCCAGAAATCCTACAATTTAGCTGCGTCTGCCCTGGGACGCGCAGTCCCTTGCGTGCCGTTATTTTGTCAAAACAATCGACTGTGACTGTATACAGCAAGACGCATTATTTACACAAACCGCATACAAACGAATGCACATACTTATTGATGATGGCAGTATTTTTAGTAGAATCACAGAATATTGGTCACGGGATCCGAAATATTGGCTATGGCACGAATTATGCTATATTTAAACCGATAAGTATTTGCTCGTGCATATTTTCACAGTGGAGCATCTTTTAATGATCTTAATGGCTCGATTTCGACATCACATGACCGCAGCAGAAAGAGGCTTCACCCTCATCGAGTTGCTTGTAGTCATCGCCATTATTGGCGTATTGGCCGGGCTGTTAACGCCTGCCCTGCAAGCCTCACGTGAAAAGGCACGGCAAACCAACTGCAAAAACAACCTGCATCAGCTTAGCGTAGGGCTGATTATGTACAAAGACGACTACAAAGATCTGCCGAACTGGCTGTCCGATCTCTATCCGAAGTACATTTCGAGCAAAGAAGTCTACGTATGCAAGTCGGACTTTTCAAAGGGAACAGATGAGTATGCCTGTAAACCAAGAGAACTCGTGGATGAATCCGGCGATGAAGCAAACTATAAAAAAGTCAGTGACAATAACGATGATTCAACGCTTAACAGGACCAATGGCATTCTCGCATGTAGTTACATGTACGAATTTAATGGTGCTCCCTGCGACGCATGGGATTGGAGCGGGTATGTGAACAACACCTCAAATCTCACTTCAAGTGCGACCTGGAAAGAAGTCAAAAAATGCCAACTGGCATACGGAGACGGACCGAGCGGGAATCAACCCTACTCTGAGACCATGTTCCCTATGATACGATGCTTCCACCACTGGAAAGAACGTAAAGTTGAATCAACAGATCCCGATAACCCCCACCAAAGTCTGACCCTGAATGTATCGTATGCGGGTAATGTTTACGAGGGACCCCTAATGTGGGAATACACAAAATAAAGGAAAGAAGATCACATGATCCCAAAAACAACGCTATTCCTGACTGTTTTTTTACTTGTGGGAGGGCTCTCGGGCTGCGTGACCACCTCTGAACCGGGGACAACCGGCGCAACGACTGTGGCGTCGCCCCAATTGGCAAAGGCCGAGGGTTTGCTCCTGAAAGGCGACTACACTGGCGCAATGCTGGAGTGTGTTGATCTGGCGCAAAATGACCCGGACCTGGCGGGACTTGAGTCGTTACAACAGCGAATCATGGCCAAACTCGAGGAGCAACGTGCCGCCCGTGCCACCGCACGCGCCGCCGTCACAGCCAAACGCATGGATACGGATGTCACCCGCCAGAAGGAACTCCCGGATACCTATGGTTTACGCAAAACCGTCAACGGTAAGTCCACTCCGCTCCGTACGCCGAATAACGCCATGCAAAAGTCGCTCAGCAAGAAAGTCACGGTCCACCTTGATAACGTTGATCTGACCAACTTCATCCTGACCCTTGGTGCGTCCGAGAAAATCAATATTGTTGCCGACAGCCTGACCAGTACCAAGACATTGACCATTCATGCGGATCAAGTTCCCCTCTCCGAGATCCTGGACTACGTCGCCCGTAACCTTGGTGTCTCCTTCTTCATCGGCGAAAATATCATCTGGGCCACGCCGCAGGACCAAAGCCAGAAGGGAATCCCCATGGAAACCCGCATGTACCATCTCCGCAAGGGCATCGACGGCCAACTGGATACCAGCACCGATGCACCAATCGAGGAACCGAAGGAAGACAACACGCCCATCGTGCAGGCCATCAAACGATTTGTGCCCCAGGCGGAAGGGGCGGATTTGCTCTATGACAAGAAATCCCATGCGCTCATTGTCAAGAATACGGTCGAGAATCTGAACAAGGTCGAAGACATCATCGAGACGATGGATGTCTGCCCGCCACAAATTCTGATTGAAGCCCGCTTCATCAGTACGGGAGTCACCGACCTGCGCGAGCTGGGTATCGACTGGGTGCTCAACAGCCCCCTGGCAGTCACTAAAAGAGAAGGCAATAATAAAACCCAGATCAACATGGGGGCTACTTCAGGATTCACACCTCCAGTCAACGCCGCCCAAGGTTTGAATATGACCTATGAAGGACTTCTGACGGATCCCATGTTCAAGGCCGTCATCCACGCCCTCGAGAAGACCGGTAAAGCCCGCACGCTCTCCGTACCCAAGGTCACCACGATCAACAACCGGAGCGCTCGCATCCGGGTAGGCGATGATTTTCGATATTATGATGAATACGACATCCAATCTGTTCCCAGTCAGGTCACGGGTAACTCCGGGAATACAGTCTACACATCACAACTGGTTCCCGTCGGTTCTCCAAAACTTGAAGAACTTGGCATTGAACTCAAGGTTCGCCCCAGCGTTGGCGCCGACCTGAGCAGTATCACCCTTCAGCTTCTTCCCGAGATCAGCGAGTTTGTCCGCTACGAAACCTACGAGGTTGGTGCGGGCGGGAGCAGCGGACAAAACAACACCACGGCCACCAATGGGACGTCGACCGTGAAGCTGCCTATCTTCCGCCGCAGCAAAATCGAAACTGAAGTGATCGTGCAGAGTGGTGAAACCGTGGTCATGGGCGGACTCATCACCTCCACCGAGAGCAAGCATAAAGACAAGATTCCCTTCCTCTCATCCATCCCCTTGATTGGTCTGCTCTTCCAAAATGACCTCACCGACAATGATCAGAAGAATCTGCTGATCTTCGTGACGGCCACGATCATCTCGGAACGCGGTGAGAATCTGGTCCCTCTGACACCCTCCCCGGCGGGAGCCCCTCTGACCGCTAAGGCGAACGGCGTCAACTAAAGGAAACGCTTGTGGCCAGGAAAAATCAGATACTCGGACTTGATATCGGACGCCATACCGCCAAGGCGGTGTCGGTTGCCGCCAAGGGTAGTAGTGTGGAGGTTTTACGCGTGGAAACGCTGCGACTGCCCCCCGGCGGTCTCGACCGCAAAGCCATCCTTGCCCGTTGGATCAAGGAACATGATCTCACCGGCACCCGATGCGTGATCAGTCTTCCCGGCCAGCAGGCGATGTTCCAACCCTTGTTCCTGGTCCCCGGCGATCCACGCACCATCGAGCAGGTGGCCGCCATGGAAATCCTGAAATTGCGCGATATCGCTTCCGAAACCATGTCTTACAGTGTGGACTCTTTCGGTGGGAGCCAGGGCGAAAGACGGGTGCTCATGGCTATGGCCCGCCCGATCCTGATCGAAGAATCCATGTCATGGATCCGGGATCTCGGATTGGAAATTCTGGACATTCTTCCCGCGCCCGTCGCCCTGTTCAATGCGCTTGCCCCCGCCCATACCCATAGCACGGAACCCACTCTTTTCGCACACATCGGCAGTTCCACCACGGAAATCGCCATCGGCGGTCCGGAGGGATTAATGTTCGCACGGGCTTTCGCCGTCGGGGGGACCCCCTTTACCGAAGCCCTGGCCAAGGTCAAGCAGTTGCAGATCCCTCAGGCCGAAAACCTGAAGGCCACCGGGGCGTGCCTATTTGACGATTCCGATCCTGCGGTCAACACTGCCATAAAGCGCGTGGCTGATTTATGGCTCTCGGAATTCCAGTCCTGCCTGACGATTTTCAACAGCCTGTTCGCCAAACCCGCAGACCGCCCCAAGCGCGTGGTGCTGTCCGGCGGCGGCGCCTTGTTGGCCGGTTTCTCCCGTTATGTGGCCTTGAAAACGGGACTGGAAGTCACCACGGACATCCGTCTTCCGGCGGAGGGTAAATGTGAACCCGCCGCCGTCTGGGCAATCGCTATCGGCCTGGCCTGTGCGGGCGCGCAACCGCGAAAATGCGAGATTAGTTTTCTGCCGAAAGCCATCCGTGACGAACAGATGTTCCGCCGGGAGAAACCCTTCTGGATCGCCGCTGGTGTAGCCGCCTCCCTTATCCTCATCACAAGCCTTATCGGCGGATATTACGACTTTAAACGCATGGAAAAGCACTTGAACACCCAACGCGCCAGTCTGGAACGCAGGCGGGAATTGGTCGCACAGATCGAATCGACCCAAACCCATGGCAACTTGATCAGGGAAATGGCCGCCCCTGTGGACAATCTGCTCCACGTCGGACCCACCGTCCGCAAGGTCTTATCCCTCGTGGCGGCCGCCAAACATCCAAACGATTGGATTACCCTGGTCTGCGACGGGGAGTCTTATCAATCGAAGAGTCCTTCATCCGCATTGTTCACCCCCCCTGAACTTAACGGCCTTAATCGCCCCCACCGCCTGACGGCGGCCGTATCAGAATCCGTTACAAACAAGCCTTCCAGCCTGGAACATGTCATTATCGAGGGGTTCACCCCGAATCTTGACTTCGCCAGCGTTCAAAAGTTGATCGACAGTCTGGAGACGGATGAATTGATTGCGACCGCCGACCTGTTAAGCGACGATAAATTAGTGCAACCGGAAACGGTTGACGGCAAGGGGTCCGACCGGCGTATCAAGCGGTTCGTCATTGATCTGAAAGTGAGAACCCCGTGAACCTCGGCATCCAAAGTAAAGTCTCCGAGCGGAAACAAGTGGTGATGATCATTCTGGCCGTGTGCGCCATCCTGTTCATCCTCTGGTACTTCCTGCTGTTACCCATGAACCGGGAACGGTCACGGATGGAGGCGGATATCGACACCATGGCTACGGAACTGGCTCAGAAAAACTACCTGCTGGGTGAGGACGCCCTTCAACGCAAATTTGCCATGGAGATGAGTCGCTGTATAAATCTCGAAAAGGAATGGCAGGATACGGTGGCCCAGTTGGGTGCACTGGAGCTGAACGATGACTCCTCCACGTCGGGCGTGGCAGTAGCTCATATCGACTTCAAAGTGAAGCTTTTCACCGTGCGCCACCGTCTGCTTCAAAAATCCCAGACTCTGGGCATCAGCCTCCCCAAAGATTTGGGATTGGATGAAACCATCGTCAGCGACGAGGACGCCTTCCAGCGGATGCTGCAACTGAGAGTCGTGGAGAAACTGGTGGATCTCACACTGGATCTCAAGATCAAGACGGTTCGTGCCCTGCGTCCGCTCCCGCCCATTGCCCGCCGGGGTGGTGCCAACCAGACTGAATATTTCCGGGAATACCCGCTCGAGTTGGATCTGTATGGCACCCAGGACAACCTATACGAATTACTGGATGTGGTGACTGAACCCGGGCATGTGTTTGTCCTGCGCGGTCTCCGCGTGGAACCTACAGGAAGATCTCGATCCGACTTGCTTAACATCAAGGCCGTGATGAGCGCACTGGTTTTCCTCAAGGCCCCCGGAGACCTCGCGAGTAAACCAATTAAGGCCAAGAACGACCGCCCTCGTCGGCCCATGGGACATTAATGCAATGGATAATTTCTGGAAATGGTTGAAACAGGCAAACGCACGGGCAGTCTTTTTCTGTCTGCTGGCGGCCCTGATGGCTGTGACCGCATGGTGGGGCTGGAAACTCATGACACCCATCGGGATGGCTCCCTCCCCTGTTACCGGAACCACCAATGAACTGACGACGCCCGGGTTGGGCATTCTAGCCTACCTTCACGCCCAACAGATTGAGGGAACCAACCGTGCCGCCAATCTCTTCACTCCAGCTGAGGGGTTTAGTCAAACCCAACCATCACCGCCAAAAAAGGATAACCTAGAGCTCTCCAATTCTCCGTCAAAACCCTCTATTCAACCCACACCGGCACACCCCAAGGAAAACATCACCCTGACCTACCGCGGCCTATATATGCGTAGAGATGGCGTCCCTATGGCGCTGATATTCGATTCCAAAAGCAAGAAGACATCATTCTACCCTGCGGGCACCAATCTTTTTGGAATGATCCTTACCTCCATCAAAGAAGAATCCTTGGGCGTTGACCGTCCCGATCAGGCATCCGTCACGTTGAAACGCGGAATTCCTCAATCCTTCCTGGAGATTCGCCATGCTGACTGATTACCCGTCCGCCCCTGCCGAAAAGCGTTTATTCACTGACCACTTGATGCTTGAGCTGGGCCAAACCCTGGTTGAACATGGACGGATCACTCGAGAACAGATCGATGAGATAAACGTACGGTGCGCCCTGACTGGTGATCGACTCGATTCCCTTCTCATCAAAGATCGCTTCGTACCGGAGTCGGTAGTCCTGGATACCCTTTCCTCCCTGACCCACATCCCCCACAGGCCCGTCGCAGATTTCCGGATCACCCACGAGGAAGTCAGCCGGCTCCCCCCAAAGGTGGCTCTCAACTACCACGTCATCCCGCTCGAAGTCAAAGGCAGTGTCATCACCCTCGGTATCAGTCATGTTCCATCCCTCGCCATCAGCGACAACCTGCGTATGATGCTCAACCTTGCGGTGGACTGGGTGCTTTGCGCCGAAATGGAGGTGTCCCGCACCCTGCAGCACTTCTATGGACTGGGTGCAGAGACCGTGGACAGCATCTCTGATACCGCTCTAGGGACAGAAGAAAATGTTCGCGAAACAAATGTCACCAAAGGCACGGATGCGGCAGACGCTGGCATGATCCGGTTCGTAAACCAGATCATCTCTGAGGCCATCCGGCGCAATGCCACGGATATTCATCTTGAGCCCTTTGAAACCCATCTCCGCTTGCGTTACCGTATCGACGGGATCCTGCAAGATATTCCCCTCCCGAAAGGAATCCAGAAATTCAGAAAAGCCGTAGCATCCTGTGTCAAGATCATGGCAGAACTCGATATCGCCGAACACCGCAAGCCACATGACGGCCGCATCAAGGTTCGTTCCGGCGACGAGGAATTCGATCTGCGCGTCTCCATCCTCCCTACCCGTTTCGGGGAGACCGTCAACATGCGAATTCTGAATCGCAAATCGATGTTCATTGACCTCCAGCACCTCGGCCTCGGCGAAGCTCAACGTCCGGCGATTGAAGCCCTTTCGTCCTTGCCTCACGGGGTCATTCTGATTACCGGACCGACCGGTAGTGGTAAAACCACCACGCTCTACGCCACCCTTTCACGGATGAACACCCCGGCAGTAAAAATCATCACCGTTGAAGATCCGATTGAATATCAGATGGAAGGGATCAACCAGATTCAGGTCCACGCTAAAATCGGCCTCACCTTCGCCAGCATTCTGCGATCCATCCTGAGGCATGACCCGGATATAGTTCTGATCGGCGAAATCCGTGACGCGGAAACAGCTGATATTGCGGTGAGGGCCTCCCTCACCGGCCACTTGGTCTTCAGTACCCTTCACACAAACGATGCCCCCA
This sequence comes from bacterium, assembly GCA_037143175.1. Lineage (NCBI taxonomy): Bacteria > bacterium. The sequence continues at coordinate 56,076 of JBAWZF010000013.1, read as the reverse complement.
GCGCGATTACACGTCTGTCAGATATGGGCGTAGAACCTTACCTGGTGTCATCCTGCCTGGAGGGGGTCATTGCCCAACGCCTTGTGCGCCGTATCTGTGCTTCCTGCAAGGAAACGATCATACCGGACGAAAGCGTGCTTGAGGAAATCCGCCAGACCATGCCCGGTGCCCTGGAAGGCGCCGTGTTCTGTAAAGGGCGAGGTTGCCCAGAGTGCAGTTTTACTGGCTATCGCGGACGATTGGCCATTTTTGAGGTCATGGTGCTTAATGATGCCTTACGGTCCATGATCGTCAAACAACGGCCTTCTAATGAAATCCGGCACCAGGCCGAGGCCGACGGATTTATCACGCTGCGCAAGGATGCTTGGAAATGCATGCTCCGGGGCGACACCAGCATCGAGGAAGTCATGCGCGTAACACGCCGAGCCGAGTTGCACCGGGACTGAGTGAGTAAACGCCACCATCAACCAACGTTTCTTGATTAATCGATGGGACGCGACACAAGCCCAAGCCAGTAGGCCGATGATCACGAGGCTGATCCAGGCCGGAACGAAAATGCCAAGCCCAATGTCCTCCAAAAGTATCGTCCGGATACCACACCGGAATTCACGGACTAATGGCCGTTCTTTGCCGCAAGAAGTGGATGCCGATCCACAATACGGGAAGAATACCCCAGTAGAGCATCATAAATCCCGGATATTGCCACCAGTTTATCCCATAGTAATACCAATCTGAAACAGGGTAGAACATGAGCGTATGCCACCGCCCCGAATCGTGAGAGAAGCTGTCCATCAGGATGTGGAGTGGCCACGAAAGGGCTGGGACAAAAAGCGGGCGGGCGAGCCAATAAATCACGCACAGTACGAGACTGGCGGTCAACAGACTATGAGTGCTGTGATATAAAATGAAAACGTAAGGAGGCAGGCTATGAAAAGATATCGGTTCTCCTCTGATCAGCATTTGGATAAAAGTCGCGCCGATTGAGGTTAAGTCCGGCAGCGTGCCAAATAGGACCGCCACCCAGACCGTCCAATCTTGCACATAGGTGCCGCGTGGCACACTCATATTCTGGCGACTACCAGCCAACCCGGTGCAACTGAAAAACGTCGCTCCATATAACGCATGTGCCAGAATATCCACGCTCAGCAACCTCTTTGTGTTGATCTCTGCATGCGAAAGAGACTACCTTGCCAGCTATGGAACGGCAATACACTATTGTCTCAAATCAAAAAAAGGAGGGCCAGAATGCCGCTCTCGAACAATGACACTCTTAAACGACTCCGTTACAACCTGAATCTGAACGATAATAAGCTTGTTGAAATCTTCCGGCTCAGCCAATTCCCCCTCGAAAGAGACGTGATTCAAAACATGCTCAAAAAAAATGGAGAGGAAGGGTTTATCGATTGTTCTGACGCGATCCTCTCGGCTTTCCTCGACGGTTTCATTATCAAACGCAGAGGGCGGCGAGATCATCCCCCCACTCCTCCTCCCCGGTTCGATCCGGAATTCATCCTGAGCAACAACGATATCCTAAAAAAACTGCGTATCGCCCTTGAGTTAAAGGAAGACGATGTGATTGCCATTATGAAAAAGGCGGGTGCCGACATCACTCGCTCCGAACTCGGAGCGTTGTTCAGACAGAAAGACAGCAAAAACTTTAAACCATGCGGTGACCAGTTCCTGCGAAACTTCATAACAGGTTTGAAAGACGTCTATAACAAACAGGCTGGTGCTCAAGATACTCAAACCGATGCTATTATTCAGGGAATTTGCTCTTGAACTTCGATCCAACGTGTTCATAATTACGCTAACTTAAAAAGGAGATTAACCATGTTCAAGAATCTTATGATGGGTACGATGGTTATGGGAATGGCGTTAGCGGCGACTTCGGTAATGGCTGGCGCAGGAAAAACGTATCAAGTGACAGGCCCGGTGATGCAGTTGACCGACACCAAAATTGTGGTGGAAAAAGGCAAGGAGCAATGGGAAATAGCCCGTACTGCAGACACGAAAGTTGGTGGTGACCTTAAGGTTGGTGCTAAAGTGACAATTGAGTACACGATGACGGCTACCGACGTGAAGGTGAAAGCCGATAAACCAGCGGCCCCGGCAGCCAAATAAAGAGGAATCTGTCACTTACCTCCCGCAGATGACCTGTCTTGAACCTCAAACGAGGCTTCACAGACAGGTCGAGAAATAATGATTGCCCGGGGTGGGACTCGAACCCACACACCCTTGCGGATAAGGGATTTTAAGTCCCTTGCGTCTGCCATTTCGCCACCCGGGCGGATTGCGGCTTGTATATGTATCAAAGTTTTCACAATACACAAGACTGCACTGTTACAAGAACTCGGTCCCCATCCCCGGCCCCAAATCATAATTGTAATCGTAATCATATTCTCCGCCCCTCGGCGATCAGGATAAATTGCGAAAATCCACGCAGAGATTAAGATTAAGATTAAGATTAAGATTAAGATTACGATTATGATGAGGATTTGATAGCTTATGCGTCAGATTGACACTGCGACAGATTAGACCATGAAAGCTGGATTCTTAGAAAAACTTATTTCACGACTCGATCGCCTCGACCCTGAAAGCGTTCAGACGCATTTCCTGCGTTTAGCCAAGGAAAAAGGGCTATTGGAAACGATTTTTCAGTCCATTCAGGAAGGGGTTGTGGTTCTTGATGGAAAAGGAACCATCACTTACACCAACCGGGCGGCAGGCGAATTAATCGGGTTTAATCATGTGACAGCCATTGGTAAGCCCATGAGCAAGTTCCTCAGAGAAATCGACTGGAATCGGATATTAAATCTGGATACAGGGGAATGGACCAAATTGAGCAGCCACCAAATCGAAGTCCGCTACCCTGAAACTCGCGTTCTCAATTTCTACGTCGTGCCCCTCTCCGCTGTGGAGAATACCGAAAAGGGCGCCGTCATCATCCTACGGGATGTGACACGTGACCGCGCGCAGGAAGCCTCGTTAGTGGAATCAGAACGTCTGAATGCGGTACGCCTGCTCGCCGCCGGGGTCGCCCATGAGATTGGCAATCCCCTGAATGCCCTGAATATCCACCTCCAACTGCTCGACCGTGAACTCAAAAAAAGTAATCATAACAACCGTCCGGATCTCCTTGAATTAGTTGAGGTGGCCCGCACCGAAGTCACCCGTTTAGATCTGATCATCACCCAGTTTCTGAAAGCGATCCGGCCTTCAAAGCCAAACCTTGTGAAAAACCAGGTGGCGATCATCGTTAAAGATACCCTGACCCTTCTGAAGCAGGAAATCGAAAACCGCGGGGCTCATGTCGAACTGGAATTCCCCTCCGATCTGCCAGCCATTCGATTAGACAAGGATCAGATCAAGCAAGCATTCTTCAATATCATTAAAAACGCCCTGCAGGCTATGCCGGATGGCGGACTGCTCCGAATTACAGCCGCGGCTTCCGATCGTTTTCTGGCAGTTGCCTTCCGGGACAATGGTTCGGGAATTTCCCCGGAAGACATCAGCCACATTTTCGAACCCTACTACACCACCAAATCGGATGGATCCGGTATTGGGCTAATGATCGTTCAGCGAATCATTCAAGATCATGGTGGCCGTATGGATGTCAACAGCGAACCAGGGGTCGGAACCACCTTCACCATGTTCCTGCCGCTGGATGAACGTCGCGTCCATCTCCTAAAGCCTTACAATAACCGTTCAAAATCGCCGCCCGAGGAGAGCCCATGATTGTGCGTCGCACCGTATTGATTGTTGATGATGATAAAAACACTCGCGAAGGCCTCAAGCGGGCACTTCTGGGACAATACGAGGTCATCATGGCTGACAGCGCCGAAAAAGCGCTATCCATTCTGGATGAGCGCACCGTTGACATTGTCTTAAGCGACATTCGTATGTCGGGCATGGACGGCATGACACTCCTTCAGCGCATCTCGGCCCGAAGCAATCCGCCCATCGTCATCATGCTCACCGCCTACGGCAACGTGGAGACCGCTGTTGAAGCAATCAAGCGGGGGGCTTACGACTTCCTAACCAAACCAGTCAATCTGGACCATCTTGATCTTCTCATTAAACGTGCCCTCCACTCCAGTGAAGTGGAGACCGAAAACCTGAATCTTAGAGCCCAACTCGATAGCCATTTCGGACTTAGCAACATTGTGGGCCAATCCGCGAAGATTCAGGAGGTCTTTGACACCATCAAACAGGCAGCCCCTTCGCAGGCCACCATCCTCATTCAGGGCGAAAGCGGAACCGGCAAAGAATTGGTGGCGCACGCCATTCATCAACTAAGTACCAGATCCAAAGGCCCCTTCATCCCCGTCCATTGTGCTGCGCTCAACCCCACCCTGTTGGAGAGTGAATTGTTCGGGCATGAAAAGGGGGCGTTCACCGGTGCCACGGACCGACGTAGTGGCCGGTTTGAGATGGCCGATGGGGGTACCTTGTTTCTCGACGAAATTTCTGAAATTGATCCTTCCATCCAGGTCAAATTGCTTCGCGTCCTTGAAGAACGTCAGTTTGAGCGTGTTGGGGGACACCAGACTCTCGATGTCGACATACGCCTGATCGCTGCCACAAACGCAGATCTCGGAGCTATGGTAAAGGCCAAAACATTCAGAAATGATCTATTCTTCCGACTGGATGTCGTCTCCATTATCTTGCCGCCACTCCGTGATCGTGCGGAAGATATTCCCCTGCTCTTTACCCACTTTCTCAAGGAATTTAACACCCGGAATAATAAACAAATTGAGGACATCACTCCGGAGGCGGTGGAAATGCTCACAGCTTATTCCTGGCCAGGAAATGTTCGTGAGTTCCGCAATGTCATTGAGCGCATGGTGGTGCTTGCCCGATCAAACCGGCTGAGCGTACGGGATCTCCCCCTGTCCATCAAAAACGCAGTCCATGGCGAAACCACCCGACTGGCGCTTGGAACCACAAACGATTCACAGCGCTCCGAACCTGCCTCCATGGCTGAAGGAGAGCGCATGATGATCTATGCGGCACTCAAGAAAAACGACGGGAATCGCACCCTCGCGGCTGAACAGCTAGGCATCAGCCGCCGCACCCTTCAGCGCAAACTTAAGGAGTATCGGTCTTCGCCCCAGGATTCCTGACCTCGGTATTGATTGAACGGGTAGTGGTCCGCCTGTCACTTCCCGACTTTTTCTTCATACGCGTGATAATCATGGCCGTCCTTAAGGCATTCTCAAACTCCGGATCCACAGGTGAACCCAACTCCAGTGCCTGCTGATAATGTTCCTGGGCACCGGGCACATCGGGCGGGAATATGGTGATCAAAATCTGCGCCATATTATAATGGGCTTCGGCGGATTCAGGCTTTATGGACAGCGTCTTCTCAATGGCGTCACGAGCTTTGCCAACCTCGCCAAGCCCCATATAGGCTGTACCAAGGGTCAGCAGCGCATCCGCATTTTTGGCCCGCCACACATCAAATGGCGCCATTAACTTGACCGCATCACCAAACCGGCCATCCCTGCAATTTGCCACCGCGAGCAGCACAACCAGATCGGTTTCCTCCGGCATCAATTCGGTAGCCTCGATCAACAAGGCAATCGCAGGGACCATTCCATTCGCCTTCATCAAACGGTTCGCTTCGGACTTCACCGCAGACACCACCGCCTTGCAAGGGGAATTTGTTCCGCTCCCTGCACTGGTCTTATTGAGTTTGGCGTCCAACTTCAATATCTTGCGTTGCAGGATTTGCTTGTCTTTCGCCGCGTCATTCAATTCGTCTTTAAGTCTATCCACCTCTGCGGCCATTTGCTTTGAATTTGATTCATCGCCTGTTGTCTTCGCGGAGGCAAGGGCCTCCTTCACACTTTGTAACTCTTTCAACAAGACCTGGAGCCTCACAACGTCATTTGACGATTCTGCTTCCGCCTCCAGATTCTTACCCAGGACTGCTTCCGGCTCCCGCGGCATTTCCAGCGCAGCCAAGGCATTCTCACATTCCGTCATACGCCCACTGATCATGAACGCCTGCCAACCGGGGTAATCAGTCTTAAGTTTCTCGTAGCACTCAAGGGCAGCCCGATAGGACTTCGCGGCCTCGGTGTTCTGATTTTCAGATCTCGCCAGTTCCGCCTCCACAACCGCCACATAGGCCTTCTTAAGCAATGCCACCGCTTGCGGCGTAACATTAGTTACCGTCCCCGCCACCGACCCCTGAAGCGCCCAACTCAACATCATGATCACCATCAAAAACAATTTACCGACATGTTTCATAGTATTCAGCTCCCTTAGCACCCTGACAACTTAGCAACTCAACAACACTTTCATCCATTATTTCACGGCAGGCGGAACCAGGCGATCAAAATGGGCCGGCACCTCGGCTTCAAACGACATACGCTTGCCATTAAAAGGATGGTGAATAGACAGAGACCGGGCATGCAACGCCAACACCCGATGGGGATCGTTTTTATTACCGTACTTTCTGTCCCCCACGATCGGATACCCCTGCTCTGCAAAATGCACCCGGATCTGATTCTTACGTCCTGTCAGCAGAGTCACATCCAACAAACTGAATGTCCGCGCCTCCTGCAGGACCTGATAGGCGGTGTGCGACAACAAGCCTTGCGCCTGATTTTGTGTGGAATAGACCCGGAATGCGGCATTTTCAGTAAGATATGATGTTATCGTCCCCTCTTTTTTGGCCAAAATCCCGTGAACCACTGCAAGGTAGTGTTTTTCAGTCTTGTCCCAATTTGCCTGAAGCGTCCGTTTGGCTTCTTCGGTTCTGGCAAAGACCAGGATCCCGGAGGTTTCCCGATCGAGTCGATGGACAATAAAAACCCGTTCCCGTGATTTCCCACATCCCTTGCGAACATAATCGGTCATCAAGTGATACGCTGTTCGCGTTCGCTCGTCATCCGTAGCAATCGTCAGCAACCCTGCTACTTTATCGACCACCACGATGTCCCTATCTTCATAAAGAATGGTTAGTCCCTTAGGCTGGTGTCGTTTCATTTTACCCCCCGTGAATAGTTTCCCTCATAGCCCGCCACGCGATGATCCTGTCTCAAGGTGCGCCATACCTCACACACTTTGGCCGGCTCATAGCGACGGTTGATAAAGTCGGCCCGAACGTACCGGGCGCCCGCCTTCTGGAGTTCCCTCAGCCGCCCAGCCAAAGAAAAGGGAACCTCATTAATCGCCAGCGTTCGACAGCCATGCTGAATCATCCGGACAGCCTCCCCGCTTCCGGACTCCCATTCGCGCTCTGACGAGCGACAATCAGGGCTCGCCGGACAACGCGCCGCCTGTGCGGCCAAGGCGCAGTTCTCTGAAATAAACAACGGCGTATCTTGATATACAATCACCGTCGCATACTCCCCATACTGTTTCAGCAACAAATGCATATTTTCATTACCGTCTTCAGGAGAGAGCGTGAAGCGACTGGCGCCCATGGCCAGCACCTGTCGCGCGGCCGACCGGTTGGAAACATAAACCGACCAGTCGGTTGTGAGTAGCTCGCCGTCGGCAGAATCGGGCGCGCCTGAACAGGACTTGCCCAGCAGAGGCCAGGCAAACAGCGCGGCAGCCTCCCATCGAGCCCACCCTTCGGCCTTCAACACCTTGATTTTCGCCTCAAGATCAGACCGTTCCCACTCACGCATCAAGACCGGCAATGCCAGCCGGATTCGATTGGCACCCACCCGCTCACGCCACTGCACCAAACCGGCCCGTAGCTCCGGTAGAGGATCACGCTGAATCTCGATCACCACCTCATCCAATCCCTGCCAGTCCGCTTCCTCCAACTCAGAAAGATGCGCGATGCGATCCGACTTGAGCGACCAGCGCAGAGCCGCCCCCTTCGTAGGGGCCTGGACGTTCACAGGCTTTTCAGCGACTTGCACGGTCTGAACAGCCTGCCCTCGGCGAGATGCCACAGATTCAGATAATTGGGAAGCCACCTCACGCCGAAGCCGGTTTAGAACGGAGACAGGAATAAAGAGACTATCGGGGTTGTTGACGGCCAAATCTCCCAATTCAAACTGCGTATTGCCCAATTTGCTAAATGCTGCCTGGACGGCTTTTGTCACCATATCCGCATCACGACTGGTTACAAAAGGCCCCGGCATGGAGGCTTTGGCTGACAACCCGGCACAAGCGGCAAGCGTAGCAATAACCTCGAGTTCATCAGCTGAGGCATTGATCACAACATGCATTGCGATTCTAACACGATGAAGGCCTGGTTTCGGACGGGGAAAGCGGTACTGTTGTTTAACCGTCTGGGATGAGGAGCAATAGAGCGGTGCTCCAGTTTTGATTTCAGGATGCTCCTGCGGCAGGCCCACCTCTACAAAGCAGTTTGCGTGAACTTCAAAAACTTCCTCTAACGGTTTCCACCGCTCGCTAAGCTTTCGCAAATGATCAACCGGAAAACCAAAAGGGCGTCCCCGTCCCGGCACATCAGTTTGGATTCCATCATGCCGCTCAAGGCGCCGCTGTGTTTTGAATTGAACCCACTTGCCTCCACCCCGTTGGATCACTTTCTCCACGATGCCAATCGGCGCCCCCCGGTGGCCAACCACCTCAACATCAGTCACCTCCCGATTACGGGAGGAATTCAAATAAAGCTCTGTCCAGGGACGGCTGAAGATGGTTTTAATCTCCTCCTCAGCGGTCCGTTTCTCGATCACAGTAAGACTGCCCGCTAAAAGCTTCCGGTAATATTGAGTCACCGCCGCAACATAGAGGGCGCTTTTCTTCCGCCCCTCAATTTTAAAACTGAACACACCGGCCTCACGCAACTTCAGCACATCCCCGGTCAACGCCAGATCTTTCATAGAAAAGGGATAGACCTTCGCCTGACCGAAGGTATCCCGACAGGGATAAGCGCAACGCCCCCGATTCCCGCTTCGTCCACGCAACATGGACGAATAAAGACAAAGGCCACTATAGGAGTAACAGAGCGCCCCATGGATAAAAACCTCAACATCCACCCCGCCTTCACGCACAATGTCCGCCATCTCTTTCAGCGTCAACTCCCGTGCCAGTGTAACCCGTTTGAAGCCCAGTTCACGGGCGGCAATTGCGCCGGCAACATTATGGATGACCAGTTGTGTACTGGCATGCAATTCCAACTGGGGGAAATATGTTCGAGCCAATCGGGCAATCCCGAGATCCTGAACAATCACCGCATCCACGCCGGTGGCATCAAGGAACTCCAGGGTTTCAATGGCTTCATCCTGTTCCTGATCCTGAATCAAGGTATTGAAGGCCACAAAAACAGAACGCCGCGGGGAGGTTGAATGAGCAAATCCCACAATTTCACTGAGGTCTTCAGGCGAAAAATTGGCCGCCTCGGCACGGGCAGAAAAACGCTGAAGCCCAAGATACACTGCATCCGCCCCATAATGGAAGGCGGCATAAGCGGCATCCAGATCACCCGCAGGGGCTAACAATTCGGTTTTCATCGCCCCGCAACTCCCCTCACCACCAACCCCGGCGCTTAAGGTAGAAATAGAGCACCCCGGTCGTCAACGCCGTGATCAACCAGACCCATACCCACCCATGAGGGTCGTCAAGGCTGGGCCAATGATTGATATTCATTCCGTAATAACTCGTCAGAACCAGGGCAGGCATACATAGGGTGGCCATCACGGTCAGCACCTTGATCACGTGATTCACCTGCATCTGCTGCAAATTGAGGTGAACCTGCAAGACGCCCGTCAACGAGTCCCGGGCGTTTTCGGCCAAGGAACTGATGCGCACCAGCTGATCCAGCAAGTCACGGTAATAAGGCACCATATGACTCCGAACGATCTTAAACTCTCCGTGAGCCAATCGGGCGATTGTTTCCCGTTGCGGCCAGGCGACCTGGCGCAATCGCTGAACCTCCCCTTTGAGCTTCATGACATCAGCAAGAGTATCCTTGGACTGATTGACCATGATGGATTTCTCCAAATTGGAGATTTCAACAGAAATCTCCTCCAAGGCGGGTGCATAGCCCTCGAGCAGGAAATCGAGAATGGTATAGGTCAGTCGATCAGGGGCACGGGCCACTGCAGGTGCATTTTTAAGCACCCGCTCCATCGTGGCATTTACACACTTAAGAGGAGCGTGGTGATACGTTACTAAAAAGTTTTTCCCGATGAACATATCCAGCTCATTGGACTTAAGCTCACCATTCACATAAGTCACCGCATGGACAACCAGAAAGAGATAGCCATCGTATTCTTCAACCTTGGCCCGGTCACTGGGGGTAAAACAATCCTCAATGGCCAGGGGATGGAATTGAAAAACGCCTTCAAGCACGGTTTTGGCTTCCTCATCAGCGCACTCCCCGATATCCACCCAGAATTGGACACCATCATCCTGCAGAACCACCTTGAGCAGATCCAGGGAGAGATCCTGACTGATCAGCCGTCCCTGGGATTGATTGAACACGAATGACTTAATCATACTTCAGCTTTCGCTTTAGCTTTTCGCCCGCGTTTATCAAAAAACTCAAGTTGAGGATCTTTCACAATATTATACGCCTTGAGAATGCGCAGAATTTGAAGTAGATCGGATTTCTCGTAGTTCCGATTTACCCGCACGGATGACACCAGCTCCAACAACATGGTGCGGAAGGAGATCACGCCATCCACACCCCGTTCCCGTAATCCTGCCAGCGTTTTCGCTTGAAGCTCCTCGGAAACGGGCAGCTCGGGGATGCAAAGAATCACGGCGAGAGGTTCCCCACCCAAACGGGCTGCTCCCGCAAGACGAGCGGAGCGCTCGGCATATCGCAGAATTTCAGGAGCCTGTTCATACGAGCCGGAATAGAATCGTTCAGAATGTCCGCCCCGCACCCCCACCACGGCCCGGTGAATGGTTTTCAAATGGGCACTCGTCCAGATCATCTCAGTGGGAATCACATGCTCAAGGACTTGAGGATGGCTCACCAGCAGGTCGAGTTCTTCTTCGACCCGTTTATTCCTCCCCACAGAAACATACTTACAGGGCTGGTTAACCAGAAACCCCAGGTGCTCAAAATATTCCCTGACGATCTGTTCATTTACAGCAGACATTCCAAACCTCCTCGAGGAGGGGATCCTCGACCTCACAGCCCACCACTGCCGCACCTAATTTTTGTGACAAGACAAAACGCGGACGGTTTTTCAAGGTCTTCTTATCGGACAACATGGCGTCCCGCAGAGTCGGCCAAGCCATGATGGCATCCTTCTCAAGACGGGTCGGCAACCCGAGCGCCTGGAGTAATTTCGAAACACGAACGGCATCGGCACTGGGAAACCCTTCCACTCTGGAGGAAAGATGAGCGGCATAATGCATCCCCATCGCCACGGCCTCACCGTGCAACCAGCGGCCATACCCGCCAACCTTCTCGAGAGCATGTCCAAGCGTATGTCCAAAGTTGAGGATGGCGCGCGGCCCGATCTCCCGTTCATCCATGGCCACCACCTCCGCCTTAATTTCGCAACACCGCGCAATGACTGACTCCAATAACCCCGGATCACGCCTCAGCAATTCATTGGTATTTTTTTCCAACAGATGGAAAAAGGACGCATCCCAAATCACGCCATACTTAACAACTTCTGCCAGCCCGGACACATATTCACGTTGCGGGAGCGTTTTGAGCAGATCCAAATCGGCATCCACCTCAATGGGTTGATAGAAGGCGCCCACCAAATTTTTGCCTTGCGTCAGGTTCACACCGGTCTTCCCTCCCACCGAACTGTCAACCAGGGCCAGCAGAGAGGTGGGAATTTGCACAAACCGCACGCCCCTCAGATAAGTTGCCGCCACAAACCCGGCCAGGTCGCCAACCATACCACCACCTAGCGCGATGATGATGGAATTCCGGTCCAGCCCGGCTGAAGCCGCCTGCTCATACAAAAATTCAACCCACTTCAGGGATTTCGTTTCCTCCCCGGCAGGCACAACCGCGCGCACACAAGCTATCCCCTTGGATTCCAGCTGCTTACGGACAGACTCACCATGCATGGCCTCTACATTGGTGTCAGAAACGACCAGTGCACGGGCAGTCGATTTATCGCCTATGACAGAAGCAAAAGACAACCCCCTGCCGATATGGATGGGATAGGAACGTTCCGCCAGTTTAACATGAATTGTTGTTGCCATTAGTAGTCCTCCAGCCCTCCGCGTGCGGCGGAGACAGGCAGGCAATCTACATCACCCAAAGGCCTGAGTCAACACGAGCGGCACCTCAGCGGCAGACAAACAATTACACCACGGGCAAATCAACATGGAACTTGGTTCCCTGGCCAACTTCGCTCTCGAACCCCAACACCCCGCCGTGATCCTTGATGATCCCGTGGCTTATGGACAGGCCCAGTCCGGTCCCCTTCTCACGCGGTTTGGTGGTGAAAAACGGATCGATAATACGATCACGCACGGATTCAGGAATCCCCGCGCCATGGTCCTCAACCGTTAGCCGCACCCACGAACGCGGCACAGGGCCCTCCACCTTTATCGTTCCGCATTCGACAGCACTGAGTTCCCTCGCCGTGATGAGGACCTTTTTATTTTCATCATACTCGGGATACTTCTCATTCAGTGCGTCACGCGCGTTGGTCAGCAGATTCATAATCACTTGCTGAATCTGCTGGCTACGGCATTCGATCTTGGGCAAATCCTCGGGGACCTTCACCTCCAATGTAATCTGATCATGCCGTAGAACCGTTCGAATCAGCGACAAAGTCCCATCAACAATATCTACCAGACGTGCCGGTTGGTGCGTCTGTTTATCGAATCCGGAAAAGGACAGCAGATTCTTCACAATCGTGGTCACACGTTCTGACGCCTTGATGATTCCCTCCGCAAATTCAGCCGCGGAACTTCCGGCATCCACCGTCTCAAGAATCATCTGGGCGTAGCCTTTAATGCCCATGATGGGATTGTTGATCTCATGTGCCACCCCACTGGCGAGGGTACCAATGGATTCCAATTTCTGCGCCTGGATGAGTTGAGCCTGCAGCGCATCACGCGATTCCTCCGCGCGCTTGCGCTCGGTGATGTCCCGCACAACCTCAATCGCCCCGCATCGACGACCGTTCCGATCAAACAAAGGTGACGCCACGCCCCAGAGATGGGCCCCCTCCCCGTCTCGCAAATGCGGCAGGAAAAACTCGGCATAAATCATATCACCCTTCCGCTGGACATATTTATAAGTGGACTCCAGTTCCATCGAGGGCCGATCCAGGAGATCAATCAACGTCGGGTGCCGTTCGCCATGAAACGGTTCGGCATACACGTAATCCCCCTTACCCAGTAACGCCCCTTTCTTCACGCCAGTCATCACTTCGCAGGCATGGTTCCAGGCAATGACCTTTTTGTCCTGATCCACCACAAAGGTAGCGTCGGGTAAAAACTCGATTACATCCACAAGGCGTTGTTCGACCGCCTGCATCGCAACTTTTCCCCGTTCACGGGCCCAGACTTCTACTCGCAACAAGGCAGACAACAGTACGGCCGTGACAACAACAAAGGCCAATCCCTTGAAAGTGGACCAGTACAAGATCGCCGCGGGATCGGTGAAAATGGCGGACAGGAAACGGTCGGACAAAATGATCCACAACCCGGCAAATAAGACATAGGGAAGGACTACCCGAAAGATCATTTGTCTCATCGCTTGTTTCATTGTTAAATGAATCGCAGTTCCATAATGAGTAGTCAATTTCAATCTCGCCATAGAAACCATGGATCCGGCAGAAGCACTTCGCAATTTCCTTGCATAACTCGTTCTCTTTGTGTCAAATGCGCCCGTTTCATTCGTCAAAAAGGAAGTTATTTTATGCGTTGGACACAGTCTTTGATACCGACCCTGCGGGATGCCCCTCAGGATGCTGAAATTCCGAGCCACAAACTTATGATGAGGGCGGGTTTGATTATGAAACTCGGCGGCGGGCTCTATACCTTTCTTCCTCTAGGCCTGAAGGCACTTCGAAACGTGGAGCGGATTGTCCGCGAAGAAATGGATCGCGCCGGTGCTTTGGAAGTGCTCATGCCAGCGCTTCAGCCCCGTGAGATCTGGGAAACCTCCGGTCGCTATGAAGTTCTCCGCGACGCCATGTTTAAGATCAAAGACCGGCAACAACGCGACATGGTGTTGGGCCCGACCCATGAGGAGGTTATCACCGATCTCGCCGCCCGGCAGATCAACTCCTATCGCCAACTCCCCAAAACGTTCTATCAGGTTCAGACGAAATTCCGGGACGAGATCCGTCCCCGCTTCGGCCTGATGCGCGCCAAGGAATTCATCATGAAGGACGCTTATAGCTTCGACGCGAGCTGGGAAGCTGCGGATATCAGCTATCAGGCCATGTATGACGCCTACGTCCGCATCTTCAGTCGTTGCGGACTTCGCACCAAGGTGGTGGAGGCCGATACCGGCGCCATCGGCGGGGATTTCTCCCACGAATTCATGGTGCTTGCCGACTCGGGTGAAGACGGCATCGTCGAATGCGAAGCCTGCTCCTATGCGGCAAATCTGGAACGTGCGGAGCGGAAAATGCCGGCCGTAAAAACGTCCACCACCGACCAATCCCCGTCCGTTGTGGCAACCCCGGGCATGCGCACGATTGAGGAGGTCTCGACCTTCCTTAAAATTAAACCTTGGGATCTGATCAAAACGTTGATCTATATCGCTGATGGCCAGCCCATTGCGGTACTGGTTGCCGGCAACCGTGAACTTAACGAACATAAGCTCACGCGTATTCTCAAGCTCACCAATCTCCAATTGGCCGACGACGAGACGATCGCCAAAGTCACCGGCGCTCCGGTGGGCTATGCTGGTCCTGTGGGACTCAAAATCCCCATTTATGCCGATGTCGAACTTCAAACGCCTCGCGTGGCAGCCACCGGTGCTAATATTGCCGACAGCCATCTCATCAATGTCCTGGTCGATCGTGACTTCACGGTAACCGCTTTCCACGATCTTGTCATCGCCAAGGAGGGTGACAAGTGTCCCCGCTGCGGCACCCGCATGAGGGGAAAACGCGGCATTGAGGTCGGGCATGTATTTAAATTAGGCACCAAATACAGCAAACTCTTCAATGCTGGCTTTCTGGATGCCGAAGGGAATCATCAGATCAGTGTCATGGGCTGCTACGGCATCGGCGTCACCCGCACCTTGCAAGCCATCATTGAACAGAGCTACGACGCCGATGGCATCATCTGGCCCATGTCCGTGGCCCCCTATAAAGTCTGCGTGGTGGTTCCCAATACCGGCCATGCGGAAAGCATGCGAGTTGCAGAAGAACTCATCAAAACACTGGAATCAAAAGGCATCGAGGTCTTGTTTGATGACCGGGACGAACGTCCGGGCGTCAAGTTCAAGGATGCCGACTTGATTGGACTGCCCATCCGGGCCGTCATCAGCGAACGTTCATTGACAGAGGGGAAAGTGGAAGTGAAACGCCGGACCGATAAAGAGAAACAAATGATCCCTGTTAGTGAAACCGTATCTTTCATAGAAAAAGCCATTCAAGGAGAACTCAAATGACAAAGCGCGAACTCGTCGTACGTATTGCCGGTGAAGTCGGCATCCCTCAACAACAGGTTTTTTCAGTAATCCAGAAAACCTTAGACTACATTACCGAAAGCTTGGCCAAAGGCGAAAATATTGAATTCCGTGATTTCGGGGTCTTTGAGATCAAAGTCCGAAAGCCACGCATCGGCCGTAATCCGAATAAACCGGAAAACACGGTTATCATTCCAGAGCGCCGGGTGGTTAAGTTCAAGCCGGGCAAACAGATGAAAGCCGTCGTTTTAAAGCAGTAATACCATGGCGGATCCCATAAGTTTTGCCCCTCCCCGCGGCATGCGGGACTTTTATCCCGAAGACATGGCGGTTCGTTGTGCCATCTTCGAGGCTTGGACCACCGCCGCGCGACGGTTCGGATTTGATCAATACGACGCTTGCGTTGTGGAAAGTCTGGAACTTCTCAAACGTAAAGGTGGCGAGGAAATCCAGGATCAGATTTACTGGTTCAAGGACAAGAGCGACCGGGAACTGGCCCTCCGCGCTGAGATGACCCCCACCCTCTCCCGGATGATTGTCGCCAAACAAAACGAACTGGCCTTTCCGATCAAGTGGTTTACTATCGCCCAGTGCTTCCGGTATGAGCGCATGACCCGTGGCCGCAAGCGTGAGCATTATCAGTGGAACATGGATGTCGTCGGCGAGCCCTCCGTGGTGGCCGAGGCAGAAGTCGTGATGGCCGCCATCGAAGCCTTAAAGCTGCTCGGACTCGACAACAACGATGTCTGTGTTCACGTCAATAGTCGAGCCTTGCTGTCGGACATTCTCGCCAATTCCGGTATTCCCCGTGAACATCACTCCGCCCTCTTCCTCGCGCTGGACAAACGGGGCAAAATACCTGACGAAGAGATCGCCAAACTCCTGCGTGAAAACGGACTTTCAGAAGGCAGCATTGAGGCAGCCTTCCGCGTCCTCGGACTCAATACCCTCGAAAGCGTCATTGCAGCACTGGGCGAACGAACCCCCGCACTGGAACATTTTCTGAGCTTTTTCGATATCATGAAGCTCTACGGTGCAAGCGACATGGTGAAGTTTGATATCTCCGTCATCCGCGGTCTTAGCTATTACACGGGAATTGTATTTGAAGGCTTTGATACGGGGAAGAGTCTTCGAGCCATCTTCGGGGGAGGACGTTACGACAATCTCCTGGGTGATTTAGGAGGGAAACCCATGACGGCGGTTGGCCTCGGCTTCGGCGATGTCGTCATTGCCGAATTACTGGCCGATAAAGGGAAAGCCCCCCACTCTGGTGCCGGAAAAGATCTGGCCCTGTCCTACATGGAAGAGGCCCAGCGTGATACCGCGATCCAAATTGCCCGCTCCTTGAGAGCAGGTGGCACCAATGTGGATGTTTCGCTACATGCCGAGAAGCCCAAGCACTTTTTCAGTCGTACCGGCAAGGTCGGCTTCCGACGCGGTATTTTTATCGGACCGGATGATATCACCAAAGGTACTGTCAGGATCAAAACCCTGACGGACCGCACTGAAGCAGAAGTGACCATTGCAAGCCTGGTGAAATCATGAAAGTGATTCCCATCAGTGTCGGCACTTTTCAGGTCAACTGCTATCTGGCAGTTTCAAAAAGCAATCAGGCACTCGTCATCGACCCCGGTGACGACGCAGGAATCATCGCGGTCACCGTGCGGCAGAATAAACTCACGGTGGCGGGTTATCTGATTACCCATGGGCACATGGATCATGTCTCGGGACTGGCTGAAATGACCCGGACATTCCCCGCCCCTGTTTCAATTCATCCGCTGGATGAATCCTGGGCGTTCAGCCATCTGAATCAGGCACTTCCCTACTACGACAGCCCCGAGCGCCCGACAAAAATTGAACGGCTCCTAGCTGACGGACAGCATTACGAGGATGCAGAACTTCGCTATGAAATCATCGCTACCCCGGGTCACTCTCCCGGCGGAGTCTGTTTTTATTTTCCGGATGAGAAAGTCATATTCACAGGCGACACCCTCTTCCTGGGCACCATCGGACGCACGGATCTGGATGGGAGTGATGAAAAACTGATGAAGAAATCCCTGGCCCGCCTGGCAAAACTGCCTGATGACACAGCGGTCTATCCCGGCCATGGTCCTGAAACCACCATCGGCCGGGAGAAACGCACCAATCCGTTCATGAAGTTTTAGATGGCCTGCTCAGTCTTCTTTACGCCGCACAAATACGATAATGGCCCTACACCGTCGCTCGAATTCGCCGCGGAACACAATCAGCAGGGAAAGTAACGCGACCACAAGAAGTGCGTAGGCCTCAGGCTCAGGAACCCCCGTTATCTGGGCAGAGAACGAGTCGAGACCGTAGTGTTGGGCCGGGGGAAGATCGCACCCGGCATAGGTACGTCCTATGTAGACACCGATCCAGTCAACTGCCGTTAGATCACTCATGAAATCGGCCTCATCCGCACCGGGCCCGCCTGTCCACCCGGCGGCATAATCAAAACTCACAGAGTAACTGGTCCAGACGGAAACTGTAGGCGGACTCAACGCCAGAGACCAGACACGTGATGTCGACGCAAAGTATAGGGCAAGACTATCCGGGGCATAGTCCTGCGCTCGAAATTCAAAAGTGAGCAACTGAATGCCCGCGGCTACATAATCACCGGTGAACCCGGCGGCAGCCCCGGGAGCGGTTCGTATGATATCGTCCTGGTTCGGTAATGGAACGGTCACCTCCGCGAACGAGATAGTGAGGTAATCGGAATTATTAACGAGTATGGCACCGTCCGGCATCGTATTGACCCAACCGCTCACATTGCCCGTCTGATCCCACCCCTCAAACACGATGGGACTCGCACATAACTCGTAAGCATTCAGGACAGCGATTGCTGCCATGGCGGCGACCAACCGTGGCATAAGTCTTAGCATCACCCTTGTTCGCTTTCTTTTCACATTGAATCCTTCACTTACCACGCCGCGTTATCAACCGTAACGCGATAGAAATAGGGGCCGGAACCAGTGGCCCCGGAATCCCAATAGTAATTCCGGGGTACGCTGGCCTGGATACCCGATTGCTGCGATACCCAGGCATTCGCTAAGTTCGTACCACGCCATATCGTGTAGACACGGTCTGGCGCCGAATCCCAGACAACATCAAATCCCTGATTATGAATTGGATTCTCCAACATCCTTAACGCCAGAACATCAGCTTTATCGAACGGATCGGTACCAGCAATAACCTCCGCTGCATTACTGGCCCGGTCGCCGTCCGTATCAGCCGTACCCCAGTCAGCCCCCTCCACAGCGAAATCGACGGCCATGTAAAGCTGGGCCGTAGTACTGCCACCACGATCCACGGCGAGACCTACCGAAATAATATTCAAGCTGTCGCTTTGAAAAAGCGCTTCCGTCTTCCAGTGCCCAATCGTCCAACCTTCCAAGTAGTCAACCTCCACGATGTACTGCCTCCAGATCCCTACGGTCGGCAAGGGTAACGTCCGGATCCACTGCCTCCCGCTCTGACAATTCAGACGGAGTTGAAGATTGCCGGGAACGCAGTCGAGAGCCAGAAATGAGAACACAACATAAGAGACCGGACTGCGCCCATCTGGAGCTGCCGCTGGCGAATTTGTGACACCCACCACCGCCACGGACTCGGGCATGGGCGCGCCATACTGCGGATTGAACGAAATAGAGATAACGCCGGACTGATTGATCGAGACTGATCCAGCGAATGCGGTTGCGCCAAACATAACCCCCGCCGCCAGCAGAGCCATTGCTCGTGTGTAATGGACGCTCATGGTGCCGGTGCCTCCAGGGGAGTCCAGAAAAACCCGTTAGTTCCCCGATGCCTGTAAAAGTACCCTTTCCCGGTTTCAAGCGAGAACTCGGCGAACTGGTTCTGAGCGCTGTCCCACCACCGGCCATCGTAGTTCGTATCACCGATACTGATGAGCCAGTACTGATTCCAGCGGGTACCGCTCCAAGCCCACAGTTCATCACCATCAGCCATCCCGTAGGCTCCCGACTTGCCGCCCTTCGCGCCGGCCGCCAGAAAACCAAGTTGATCGGGCGGGGTGGCGGCGCCCAGATTGTGATGATACCCCGGTGAGCCCAAAGGCCAACTGAACAGTGTCCAGCCATTCGTCAGAAAGATCGGCGGTGCGTTGGTATACGAGCGGCCAATCCAAACGGTCATGACCGAAGTGGCCGTAGGCGAACAACGTTTGATCCAGAAGGATTCTGCCGGATTGATAATCACGTTCGCATTCGTATCCGCCCCTACGTCCCACCAATTAGTACTTCCGTCCGGCAAGATCACCAGGAGGCATTCCTTCCATGTGCCATCCAAATTCGGTATGTAAACCCTATCGGAACAATCGGAAAAATCCAGCGCGGCATCCAACCCCACCGCCAGTTGTCTGCCAAGTTCCCCGTTCAGATTGTTCTCCGGCGGCACCAGATCCACGGGCACACCCAGGAGACTCCACGTACATGCAAGCAGCGTATTTGGGACGATCATCGCAAAGTCCGGGTTGACCGTATTCGTATAGCTGTTCGTGCCGTAGGACGCTGTAATCCGGTAGAAGCGCTGCGTTGCCGTCGCGACGACCCTCAGATCCGTCCACACCTGGACGCCTGACTCGTTATTGGTGAACGTGGCCAAGGTAGTCCGGACAGCAGCGGAGGCTTCCGCCCCGAGGATTCGATAAGTCCGGTTGCTACCTAAATATACATACACTGCGACGTCATTTGTACCGCTCCGCCGAACGTCCATAATTCGCAGGTAAGAAGTCGCGTCGTTCGGTGCCGTACCGCTCACGTATTCGTCCCGGTTATTGACTTCGTCACCGTCCGGGTCAGTGGTTGCATCAGTTGCGTCGTTGCGGTTCAGTCCATACTGAACCTCCCACCAGTCTGGCATTCCGTCGTGGTCAGTATCTGTATCCACATCAATCACACTGATGCTCTGGCCGTTGAATACAAGATCCCTGCCCGCCAAGGCTCGACCTTCCACTGTACAACTTGTATCCAATGTAATGTCTACAGCAGCCATCAGGGTTCCCTTGAACTCGGAGAACGTTCCTATTGTTACCGAAGAGCCCACCTGCCAATAAACATTTCTGGCAAGCGCACCATTGGTCAGGATAACCCGGCTGTTTCCCGCCCCTGCTGCCGTGATCAACGTGGAACCCATCTGGAAGATCCAAACAGCATTCGGATCGCCACCCGCATCAAGAGTGAGATCACCTGTTATCTGAAGAGAGCTTGCGGACCAATAGAGACCAGGAGTGAGTGTTTCCCCTCCGATATTCCCCGCCTTCGTGATTCGATCTGCAAAGCGGCCTGCAGCATCATTGTAGGCTGTTGTCATATCAACCCTGGCTGTGCTTAATAGCCCAGGATTGGCAACCGAACCCGGCGGTCCAGTGCCATCAACCGTATAGATTATTCCGTTGACTTGATTTGTCAGCAAACCAGTGATGCTTGCCCCTGTACCAGGACACAGTCCGACATTCCCATCAATGATCCCGCCACCTGTTGAGCTGATTGCACGATCGGCTAGCATCGAAAAACTGGTAACCGACCCCAAAACAACTGGCGCAGAACCGGCCGCCTCGAGCGTCCCGATCGGAACCAAGCTCGCAACCGCAAGCACAAGGTACATGAATAACTGTTCAGGCATCTTCACTCCAAATGCCTGTAAGACGTATGTATACGATGATTTAATGCGATTATTGTAGTTACCCAGAGCACACAAATCGATGGGGTCTAACCCTACTCTGTCACTCGATTAAGAAAAGACTTTTCGTCCCTTTGATCACAGGATAGATTGACCCGATGAAACAAGTCACGTTAGCACCATTGATCCCCAGTCAAAATCTGCCATCCACAGCTCTTCCGCCTGACTGGCATGCCCAAAGCGGAGAGGACTCTTTAAACGCACTGACCAGTAAGTCACAAGGGTTAAGCGCATCCGATGCCGCAAAACGCCTTGAGCAATATGGACCCAACGTGCTGGCTCAAGCCAAAGTGGATGGCCCACTGACGCTGATCTGGCGCCAGATCAATAATCCCATTTCCTGGCTGCTGATCGGCGCCGGCATCATCGCTGTGTTGCTGCGAAAATATACCGATTCCGGGGTCGTCTTTGGCGCGGTTGTCATTAACGCGATCATTGGTTTTATTCAGGAATATCGCGCAGGAAAAGCCATCGCCGCCCTCTCGGCCATGGTCCCGGAAAATACCACGGTGTGGCGTGATGAAAGACTGAATACCTTGCCGGCCTCTGGCCTGGTGCCGGGCGATGTAGTTCAACTGACGGGAGGTGACCGTGTTCCCGCCGATATGCGCCTCTTGCAGGTCAAAAACCTGCGCGTCGACGAGTCGGCCCTTACCGGCGAATCCGTACCCACCCTCAAAAATCAGAACCCTGTCACAAAAGCGTCCGTCTTGGGAGATCGTTTTTGCATGACCTACGGCGGCACCGTGGTCACTCAAGGTACCGCCACCGGTGTGGTGGTGGCCACAGGGAATCAAACCGAACTTGGCCGTATCAACGCCTTGCTCAACCAAACGACTCAGTTGGAAACCCCGTTAACCAGACAACTGGCCCAAGTCACCAAATGGATCACCATCGCCGTAGTGGGCCTATCCCTGATCATACTTGGCTATGGCGTGTTCGTGAAACATGCAAAGTTCGATGAAGCCCTGCTGACGGCCATCACCCTTGCGGTCGCCGCGATCCCGGAAGGCCTGCCCGCCATCATTACCATTGCCCTGGCGATCGGGGTACGCCGCATGGCAGCCCGACAAGCCGTTGTCCGGCATTTGCCTGCCGTGGAAACCCTCGGTTCCACGAGTGTCATCTGTTCTGACAAAACCGGCACACTGACCCGAAACGAAATGACGGTTCAGGCCCTGTGGTGCGAAAGGAAGGAATATCGCCTCTCGGGAATCGGCTATATCCCAAACGGTTCGTTGGAGTGTAATGGCCAAACTATCACTGAACTACCCGCCACCTTGCGCGAACTCCTACTATCCGGCGTATTATGTAACGATTCCGACTTGCGGCAGGAAGATGAACAATGGACCATCACCGGAGATCCCACCGAAGCGGCTCTGGTCGTGGCAGGACAAAAACTGGACTTGCTGGCCAATGATCTGCGCCAGCACCATCCCCGACTGGATGTCCTCCCCTTTGAGTCCGACACCAAGTACATGGCCACACTCAACCGGGGTAACGGCATTGACGCCGTCTACCTCAAAGGGGCACCGGAAATGGTGGTTGAACGCTGTGGACTCTCCGCCGCCGAAACCCAAGAAATCAAGGCCGCAAATCAAGCGCTGGCCGAACAAGGCATGCGGGTGCTGGCCTTTGCCAGACGATCCCCTTCCCCGGGTATGACCCAACTGACCCCGGAATGGGCCGAATCAGGCTTTTCCCTCCTAGGACTGATGGGCATGATTGATCCACCCCGCCAGGAAGCCATCAACGCCATTGCTGTCTGCCACCGGGCGGGAATTACTGTCAAAATGATCACCGGCGACCATCATATCACCGCCACCGCTATCGGTCGTGAACTGGGAATCTTGAAGCCCGGTGATCAGGCGATGCGTGGTGTGGATCTTGACGCCCTGTCGGATGAGGAACTAATAGCCACCGCCCGACGCTGCCATGTCTTTGCACGCGTGGCTCCCGAGCATAAAATCAAACTGGTCCAGGCCTTACAAGCCGACGGCAACGTGGTGGCCATGACCGGTGACGGCGTGAATGACGCCCCCGCTCTGAAGCGTTCCGATATCGGCATCGCCATGGGCATCACGGGAACTGCGGTCGCCAAAGATGCCTCCAAGGTGGTACTGGCCGATGATAATTTTGCCTCAATTGCCGCTGCGGTGGAAGAAGGGCGGCGGGTTTATGACAACCTGATCAAAGCGCTTGCATTCATTCTGCCCACCAATCTAAGTCTCGCACTGACCTTGGCCAGCGCGATGTTCTTTTTTCCGGCGGTCATGGTGGCGCAACTGGGAACCGAATTACTCCTTCCCATGGCACCCAGTCAAATTCTGTGGATTAACCTGGTTGCCAGCATTGCGCTCTCCGCCCCGATCGCCTTTGAAGTTCTGGAGCCCTCTGCCATGCGTCGCAAACCCCGCCCGAAAGACACCCCGGTATTCTCCACCTTCATCATCATGAGAACAGCCATCGTTGCAATTGTGATGGCGTCCGGAACCTGCGGCCTCTTTCTTTGGGATTATATGCGACGCGTTGGAGGGCTTGATGGGGTAATTGATGCCACACTTCACACACAGGCATTGGCAGAAGCCCAGACCATGGCCGTCACCACCATCACTCTGTTTCAGATTTTTTATCTGCTCCATTGCCGCAGCATGAGGGATAGTCTCTCTAGCATGGGCTGGTTCAGCAATCCCACCATCTGGATTGGAATCGGGGGGCTGCTTTTATTGCAGGTCGCCTTCACCTATCTCCCCTTCATGAATACCCTGTTCCATAGCACCAGCCTGGATCTCAGGGCTTGGATTCTTGCCACCCTCGTTGCCGCTGTGATCCTGCCCATTATCAGCCTGGAGAAATGGATTCTTAACCGGCTTGCAAGAAATCGATAGACGGTGTATTTTCGAGCAGCATTTACTTGAGCTCCGGTTGAATCGGAATAACGGAAAAAGGGTTTACAATGGAACGTTTATTTGGAACTGATGGCATCCGCGGCCAGGCTAACCGCTACCCAGTGACTCCAGAAGTTGCGATGCAAATCGGCAAGGCCCTCGGTCATACTCTGGGCGCCTCCGGTCATGGCTCCTGCAAGGCTGTCATTGGCAAAGACACCCGACTTTCCGGCTACATGCTCGAAACCGCCCTCACCAGCGGCCTGGTGGCCATGGGCGTGGACGTCATGCTCGTGGGCCCAGTCCCCACCCCAGCCGTCGCCCACCTCACCCGTTCAATGGCTGCAGACGTCGGCATCATGCTCACGGCTTCACACAACCCATTTGACGACAATGGGATCAAAATATTCGGCAACGACGGCTTTAAGATATCCGACACCATTGAGGCCGACATCACCAATCACATTGCCTCCGGTGAATTGAGTTGTGAACATATCCGCAGTGACCAGATGGGCAAGGCGTACCGCATTGAAGATGCACGCGGGCGTTACATCGAGTTTGCCAAAAGCACGATCAAAAGTGAAAATTTCGAGGGCCTTAAAATCGTTGTCGATTGCGCCAACGGGGCCGCTTATCACATTGCCCCATTGATCCTGAAGGAACTGGGCGCCAAAGTGACCAAAACCTTTGTGGAGCCGGATGGCTACAATATTAACAACCTTTGCGGTGCCACACACCCCGAAGTCGTTGCCAAAACCGTTCTCAGCACCCAATCAGATATCGGCATCGCCTTTGACGGGGATGCAGACCGTGTGATTTTCTGCGATGCTCAGGGAACTGTCGTGGATGGCGACCGGATTCTGGCCATGTGCGCCCTCGATTTCAAAGCTCGCGGGGTGCTGAAAAACAATACACTGGTTACCACCACCATGAGTAACATGGGCCTGCATGAGGCCATGAAAAATGCAGGCATTCAGTTGGACATCACCGACGTGGGGGACCGA
This sequence comes from bacterium, assembly GCA_037143175.1. Lineage (NCBI taxonomy): Bacteria > bacterium. Next base: position 30,949 of record JBAWZF010000013.1, on the reverse strand, counting down.
CTCGTCATCGACCGCATGCGGATAACAGGTGCCAATGTCGGCGGCGAGAAAAGCGGGCATGTCATTCTGATGGATTATGCCACCACCGGTGACGGCATTATTACCGCGCTCCAGATACTCCGTCTGATGCGGCGTCAGGGAGCCACCCTCGCCCAATTGGCAGAATGCATGCAGGAATACCCCCAGCAACTGGTGAGCATCAAGGTCAAGCAGCGCAAACCGATTGAAGCGATCCCGGATTTGGTCGAAGCCATGGAGGCCTGCACCAGCGATCTGGGAGTGGATGGTCGACTGATCGTGCGTTATTCCGGCACGGAACCCAAACTTCGTATTTTGATTGAAGCGCGCCAGGCCGATCAGGTCTCGCGCTGGATTGAAGTGCTGAGCGCAGTCGTGCGAAAGGAACTGGTCACATGAGAGCTATTCTCCTAGATGCCGAAAGTCCTGAAACCTGTTACCCACTGACCTCGACCCGCACCTTGGCAGCCTGCCGCGTGGGTAACCGCCCCTTGGGGGAACTTCAGCAGGAAACCCTTAGGGATGCCGGTTACGGCAGCATGAACGACTCGGATGATCGCACGCTCTTCATACGGGGAGATGTGTGGCTCTCCCGCGATCTCCTCGCCGCACTCCTGGAAGCCGAAGGCACGGTGGCGGTTCGCAATACTCGAGGCATTATCCTCGCTTGGACAGGCGAATCGGCCAACGCGGTTTTGAAAGCGCCCTCCATTCCCACTGATGAAAACACATTTTTGATCGCCTACCCGTGGGATATCCTGCGAATCAATGAACTGGTTCTGAGCCATATCGCAGAGTATCGCCTCAGCGGCGAAGCGGTCCCTTCCGGCCCCATCACAACCGCTCTCACGCTGAACAATGGCGCACGGGTCTCTCCTGGCGTGCATAATGACGGGACGCTTCTGCTGGGCGAAGGGTCGCGGCTCCTGCCGGGTGTTTATATTGAGGGCACAGTGATCATTGGTAAAAATTGCAAGATCGGCCCGAATTGTTATATCCGGGGGAACACAAGCATCGGGGACAACTGCCACGTCGGACAAGCGGTGGAAGTAAAAAACTCCATCATCATGGATCGGTCCAGCATGGGTCACCTGAGTTATTGCGGGGATTCCATCATCGCCGAAGCAGTGAATTTCGGGGCCGGCACGATCACCTCCAATTTCAGGCATGATGGGCTCACCCATAAGTCCATCATTGAGGGCCGCCTGGTGGATACCAAGCGGAGAAAATTCGGTTGCGTCATGGGCGATCGAGTCCACACCGGTATTCACACCAGCATTTACCCGGGCCGGAAATTGTGGCCGGATATTTGCACTTTACCTGGTGCCGTCGTCAGTAAAGATGTCGTAAAATAAACATAATAACGTCAGTAACACGTTACGAGGTATTCATGTGCGGAATTGTTGGCTATGTTGGTAATAAGGGCGCAATCGATGTTTTGATCAATGGTCTGAAACGACTTGAATATCGCGGCTACGATTCGGCGGGCATCGCGTTGATTGCAGACCATACGCTCCACGTCCGCAAAGACAAAGGTAAAGTCGTGAATGTCGAAAAGGCAGTTCATGCCCAGTGGGATGAAACGTTCCTCAAATCGGCACACACCGGCATTGCCCACACCCGTTGGGCCACCCATGGCAGCCCGACGGCAGAAAATGCCCATCCTCATACCGACCAAACCGGCCGTCTGGCCCTGGTTCACAATGGCATTATCGAAAATTATCTTGCCCTGCGTAATCAGTTGGCGGCCAAGGGGCATACCTTTAAATCGCAAACCGATACCGAAGTGCTGATTCACCTGATCGGCGAATTATACCAGGGAAATCTATTTGAAGCCGTATGCGCAGCGCTTAAGCATGTTGAAGGCACCTACGGAATTGCCGTGGTTTCATCAGACACCCCCGACCAGATTGTAGTGGCCCGCAAAGGCAGTCCCCTCGTCATCGGGGTGGGTGATGGCGAGACCATTGTCGCCAGCGATGTCGCCGCCATCATCGCCTATACGCGCCAGGTCATCTACCTTGACGACAATGATGTAGCCATCATCCGGGCCTCGGGTGCTGAAATCCGGAACATAAATAATGTGCCGGTCTCACGCGAAATCGCGAAAATTGATTGGGATGCAGGCACCGCGGAGAAGAGCGGCTACGAGCATTTCATGCTCAAGGAAATCAATGAGCAACCGGACTCCATCAGAAACACAATTCGCGGTCGTCTGGATGATTCGATGGCGACGGCCATTTTATCGGGCCTGGCGCTCACGCCACGGGAACTCTCAAGTATTGAACGGGTGGTGATTTTAGGCTGCGGAACCTCGCTGAACGCGGGAATGGTCGGCAAATATTACTTTGAAGAATTAGCGGATCTCCCCACTGACGTCGAACAAGCCGCCGAATACCGCTACCGCAATCCCATCATCCGCCCGCATGACCTGGTCATCGCCATCAGCCAGTCCGGAGAGACCGCCGATACACTGGCAGCGGTGCGCGAAGCAAAACAAAAAGGAGCACTGGTTGTGGGCCTCTGTAACGTGGTGGGCTCCACCATTGCCCGCGAGACCGGACGGGGCGTCTACCTGCATGCCGGGCCGGAAATCAGCGTCGCCTCCACCAAGGCGTTCACCTGCCAGTTGACGGTGCTGCTGATGTTGGCACTTAAGATCGGGCGTTGTCGCCGACTGTCGCGCCAACAGGGCTTGGAAATCTGTGAGGAAATCCACCAGATCCCTGAATTGATCAAGGATGTTCTGACAAGAAACAATGAAATAATCGCTGCGGCTGAAAGCTATGCCCAGGTTAAGGATTTCTTCTTTCTGGGACGCGGCTGTCTTTATCCTGTCGCCATGGAAGGCGCCCTGAAGCTCAAGGAAATCAGCTACATCCACGCCGAGGGATATCATGCCGCCGAACTCAAGCATGGCCCTATCGCGCTGCTCGACGAGTCAGTTCCCGTAATAGCCATGTTGAACGATATTGCCGGCAGGGAGAAGATGAGCAGCAATGTTCAGGAATGCCGGGCACGCCACGCACCGGTCATTGGAATTGTCACAGATGGCAGCTCCGATTCCGCCCCTGTCGACGCCATCATTCATGTCCCGAAATGTTCACACCTGACCGCACCCATTGTTACGGTTGTGGCCCTCCAGTTATTCGCGTACCACATGGCAAGAATACGGAACTGCCCCATTGATCAGCCTCGTAATCTGGCCAAAAGTGTAACCGTCGAGTAATTTTAGACACAACAACTCCACATTATCAATTCTTCGCACTGAATATTGCTGCGCACTCTTGCCAGCCTCGGGCCTCTAGTCGAGGAAAGCTTATGTCAGGTTCGGCGTGGCGAGAGTATTCGCTGGCAGCTGACTGACCGCCCTTCCGGCAAGACACGAACTCTCTACGTGCCCGCAGAGCGGGTGGAGAAGGTTCGCCAATGGACAGCCAACTGGATGCAAGCCAAGGAAATGCTTCAGGCTCTATCGAACCTGGCACGGGAAGAGCTAAGAAGAAAAAATGCGTCTCCCCGCACCCGCGCCGGACTATCAAACCCTCCCTGCAAAACTGATTTCCTTGGTTAATCAGCGGTTTCCGTTTCTGAATGCGATGTTCGACAGCCTTCCCGACCAGCGCGATTCCGGGAACTGTCTCTACACGGCCGCCAACTATCACTTGCTCATGCAACTTGCCCATTTCCTTTGGCAGGTTCTCTGCAAAGGATGGCTCAGGCGGGTGATGCCTGCCGTAAACTTACTGACACGTCCTTGTGCGATTTGCTCGCCGCAGCTCTGATGATCTGCCCGCCCCCGGCTACCACTCTGCCAGCTTTTCAGCTCCGATTCGCGGATGGAGAAATTGTTGCGGCATGTGTGCTCCAGCCCGGACAAGCCATAGCCAAACCCGCATTTACGTAGGCAGGGCGTTTCGGCTCGTCCTTATCATCCGCCGCTCAGAGCTTCATGGATCCTCTTGTCCAAAATGGAGCGAAGTTGAGTTAATGTGGAGTTGTTGCCTGATTCCCGCTAATCTTGCCATCCGTCATCAATCTGATATAATGACCCGCTTTATGAATACACCCAGTCAATTTGATTTCTGGTATGCCATCAACAACACCCGTGTTGTCGTGGCTCCAGTTCAGCGTTTAGAAACGTTTGGTGCTACCATAATTCACTACCATCTGGTTAGTGAAGTGATGGACTTCGTCGATAAAATCAGAGTCAGAGAGGGGCGTATCGTGGCCCAACGGCCTCAGATCATCACCCCAACCTCCATTACCGGGAACATGCTCGAAGGTTTTGGTTCCGAGGCGGAGCGTTATCTGGATTGGATCAGAGAGCATTCACAAGAGTTCCGGATGTTGCAATACGGCTTTTTGATCCGGAAAGAGGAAATCAACGACGAAATCATCACGGATACTTTTGATGCGGTCCTGGATCGTGTCGCTACCGCTGTACGTCAAAAAGACGAACCCCTCTCCGCCGTGGTAGCAGGGGTTGACTCACCGTGGGAGGTATCGCTCCTGAAAATGATGTTTGAGGTGAGCAACAATTCATTCCAGGCCAATGTCAAGGAGATGGAAAGCCATCGGATGTTTAGCCCCAATGCCGGCATCCGCTTTGAGATTGAAACTGATTTCCAACTGGCAAACCGCCAACCGGCCCGCATCAATGCGCTTGGAACTAAGTTGCAAAAGCATGGGCTTTTTTCGGAGTATGAAGATCGTTTTTTTGCGCTCATCAAGGCCAAACAGGCACGGAAGTAATTAAAGAGGTAAATACCATGGGCATGACAATAACAGAGAAAATTCTGGCGCGTGCCGCAGGCAAACGCGTCATCGGCCCCGGCGATAATGTCTGGGTCGAAGTGGATATATTGCTTACCCACGACGTTTGCGGACCGGGCACCATTGGCGTGTTTCAGCGTGAATTCGGAGCCACCGCGAAAGTCTGGGACAAATCAAAAGTAGTCATTATCCCCGACCATTACATCTTTACCGCTGATCAAAAAGCGCATCGGAATGTGGATACACTGCGAACCTTTGTCAATGAACAGTCGATACCCTACTTTTATGATCCGAGCACGGCGAGATACAAAGGGGTCTGTCACGTGGCACTTCCGGAAGAGGGCCATGTTCGGCCCGGCGAAGTGATCTTTGGCACGGATTCGCATACCTGTACGCATGGGGCGTTAGGCGCATTTGCCACCGGCATTGGCAATACGGATGCCGGCTTCATCATGGGCGCGGGTAAGCTCCTGATCAAAGTGCCGAAATCCATGCGTTTTCAAGTTAATGGCACCGTCCCGCCCTATATCATGGGCAAAGATATCATCCTAAAGATTATCGGGGATATCGGCTTCGATGGCGCCAGCTATTGCGCCATGGAATTCACCGGGGATGCCATCCGGCAACTGTCTGTCGAAGAACGGATGACGATCTGTAACATGGCCATTGAGGCCGGCGCTAAAAACGGAATCATTGAGCCAGACGAGAAAACATTTGAATATGTTCGCGCCCGCACAAATAAGTCGTTTGAGGCCGTCTACAGCGACCCGGCTGCAAGCTATGACAGCGACCGTACCTACGATACCTCCACCATGGAGCCTTGCGTGGCCGAACCTCATGTCCCAAGCAATTACGCGCTCGCCCGTGAGCGAACTCACGTCAAACTGGATCGGGCCTATATTGGCTCCTGCACGGGCGGGAAGATCACCGACTTTTTGGCGGCGGCACGCATCCTCAAAGGTCAGCAAGTCACAATCCCGACATTTCTGGTGCCGGCGACGGTCGAGGTGGCGGAAGCACTGATCAAACTGCAAATTGACGGAGTTTCGCTCGTGGAGATTTTTGCAGCGGCGGGATGCGGGGATATTGCCCCGCCCTCTTGTGCGGCATGCCTGGGTGGCCCGGCAGACACCTACGGGCGAACCGCAGGAAAAGAAGTGGTGATCAGTACCACCAACCGGAATTTCCCCGGACGGATGGGCTCAAAACTGTCCCAGATTTATCTGGCCTCGCCATTAACCGTGGCGGCTTCAGCCATTCGAGGGCGTATCACCGATCCAAGAGAATTCATGTAAGCACAGGAATCAAAATGAAAGTAATTCGAGGTACAGTTTACGTATTAGGCGATGATATTGATACGGATCAAATCATCCCCGCTGAATTTCTCAATCTTGTCCCCACGATCCCTGAGGAATACGCGAAGCTCGGATCGTATGCATTATGCGGACTACCCGCAAGTTATCCTCCTTTTGTAAAGCCGGGAGCCATGAAGGCCGAATACCCGGTCATCATTGCCGGACGCAATTTTGGATGCGGTTCCTCCCGAGAACACGCACCCGTATGCCTTGGGGCGGCAGGGGTCAAGGCCGTGGTGGCCGAATCTTATGCACGGATCTTTTTCCGTAATGCGATTGCCACAGGCGAGTTGTATCCCTTTGAGTCCTCTCTCCGTCTCTGCGATCTTTTTAAGACGGGGGATGAGATGGAAATCCAGGTAGAAAATTCAAAGCTCATCCATGTGCCATCAGGGAAAAGCTACTCGCTAAAGGATCTGGGCGCTGTGGCGCCCGTAGTTGAAGCGGGCGGAATTTTCCCCTACGCTCGAAAAGCGGGAATCATCAAATAATTTATGCCGTGCCACATCATAGCTTTGGCGAACCAGAAAGGTGGCGTGGGCAAAACCACCACGGCCATCAATCTGGCCGCCTGCCTCGCAGAACGACGGCAGCGCGTGCTTTTGATTGATCTTGACCCGCAGGCCAACAGCACCAGCGGACTCGGGCTGCAACCCAGCCCAGGATGCAGCGTATACGAAGCGCTTCTCGGGCATGGCAAATTAGCAGATAAAGTTCAACCTACGGCAATGGAGCACCTCTTCCTCATCCCTTCCGAGGTGGACCTTGCTGGAGCCGAAGTAGATATCGCCAGACTGGACCGCTATCTCCACCGGTTTAAAGAAGCGCTTGATCCCTTGCTGGCCACAACTACTTTTGATGTGGTGCTGGTGGATTGTCCTCCGTCTCTCGGAATTCTAACCATGAACGCCCTGACCGCGGTCCAATCCGTAATTATTCCGCTTCAGTGCGAATATTATGCTTTGGAGGGGCTTAGCGTCATCACCCGTCTCATCAGCCAGATCCGGGATTCAGGAGCCAATCCGACTTTGGACATTGAGGGAATCGTTCTGACCATGTATGACGGCCGCACGAATCTCGCACAGCAGGTAGTTGAGGAAGTCCGGAAACATTTTGGCGACAAGGTGTACCACGCGGCCATTCCCCGCAACATCCGGATCAGTGAAGCCCCCAGCCACGGAAAGCCCATTATTCTATATGATGAAAAATCAAGCGGCGCCGAAGCTTACCGGGCATTGGCAAAAGAATTTTTGAAACAAAAAAAAGAAGAAGCTATATCCGTGACGTTGCCTGAGCCAGTGCCTTCTTCCCCTGCATCCGCTCCGCCGTCTCCGCCCGTAGACGCTTCAACTTGCCCGCCAGGCTGATTTTTTTGACGGGAGACATCCGGTCCACCAACAGCACTCCAGCCAGGTGATCCAACTCGTGTTGAACGGCACGGGCCAACAGTCCACGACAATGCAAGTTGCGAACCACGCCCTTCCAATCCACAAACGTCACGTCGACCTCAGCGGCACGCTGTACGCCGGTGTGAATGCCCGGAAAACTCAGGCACCCCTCATCGCGACGTTCCAGTTCGCCGCCACGATCCATAATCTTGGGGTTGAACATCACCAGAGGCATTTCGACCTCTGGATTCAATCGCCCCCCCCCCTCTTCTTCTACATCCAGTTCAACGGGGATATCCACCACACAAACCGAAACGGCCCGGCCAACCTGCTGAGCGGCAAGCCCGACCCCTTCGGCCATATGCATGGTCTCCATCATGCCGTCCACCAGCCGCTTATACTCAACTGTCACACGGGCAATGGGTTCGGCTACAACTCTCAGAATGGGATCGCCGAAGGTGACAATTTCAAAACTCATATCCGTTTTCTTTCATCCAGTCAGAAAGATGAATCTTGGTTTGCTCCAAAAGTTCATCATCCGTGATCGCCGTTGTACGCCCGGCATCATACTGGGTCATCATCCATTCATAGATTTTCTGCACGCCGGGATCACTCTTGGTGACATGCGTCTTGGCCTTCCGGAAATATTTTTTCGTCCAGAGCGCGATTCCTGCTAGGCCGCTGACATCCGATACCGCGAGTTCAACAGGCCGATTCAAAAGTTTCTCGGTATTGAAAACGTTATAAATTTCCTCATTCTTCAGCAGTCCATCGGCATGGATGCCGGCACGGGTCACATTAAAGCTTTTACCCACCAACGGTTGATTCACCGGAAGCTGAACCTTGAGTTCATGTTCAAAATATTCCGCAATTTCTGTAATAACCGTGGTATCTACCTTGCAGTCATTTCCGCGCAACTGCAGATAATTAATGACCATACCCTCCACAGGTGGATTCCCGGTCCGTTCTCCAATGCCAAGAAGGGTGCCATTGGCAGCAGAACAGCCATAGAGCCATGCTGTGACCGCATTGGCGCTCACCATATAGAGATCGTTATGGCCATGCCACTCAAGCCATTCACTCGGGAACCCGGCATAATATTGCAGGCCATAAATCAAGCCCGGCACCGAGCGTGGCATGGCTGCCCCAGGATACGGGACGCCCAGGCCCATGGTGTCACAGATGCGGATCTTAATGACCTTCTTGGATTCCTCCGCCAATTTCATTAATTCTGAAGCGAACGGAACGACAAACCCATAATAATCAGCACGAGTGGCGTCCTCGAAATGACAACGGGGAGTAATGCCAACGTCCAAAGCCTCCTGGACAACCTTCAAGTACTCCTTCATCGCCTCACGCCGATTCATCTTAAGCTTGAGGTAGATGTGATAGTCCGAACAGGAGGTTAAAATCCCAGTTTCCTTGAGACCCATTTTCTTAGCCAGTTCAAGATCCTTGCGCCGGGCTCGCACCCACCCCGTCACTTCTGGAAAATTGTAGCCGAGTGCCTGAATCTCTTCGACGGCCTGCTGATCTTTTTTGGTGTAGAGGAAAAATTCAGTTTGCCGGATCAAGCCTTTGGGGCCGCCCAGGCGGTGCATCATTTTATAGATATCAACCACCTGTTTGACGGTATAAGGGGGCATCGCCTGCTGTCCATCACGAAACGTTGTATCTGTGACCCAAATATCCTTGGGCATCCGCATCGGCACTAAACGGTGATTGAAGCCAATCCGCGGCACCTCATCATACGGAAAAGTATGTCGAAACAGCTCTGGCTCCTTCGGATTCTCAAGATGTACCGTGTACGAATCTGAATCGAAAGTATTATATCCCGGGTTGTATTTCAGTTCAAACATAGCGCCACCTCAATCCTTGCTAATCTCCCTCATTCACGATCATCATGTTCTGAATTTCGACGCATAGTAGAGGAATTAAATCCGAATTTCAACAGACTTAACGGAAAATACGTCACATTGGCAATTTCCTGTTAATTCGGCCAGGAGGGCAACTCGCGCGCAAAACAATCATGCCAGGCTTCAATTGCCGCTTTCAAGGCAACTGCCCGATGTGAAATAGTGTTTTTAATTCCTGCAGGAAGTTCAGCAAAAGTTTTTTCGTACCCATTGGGAGCAAACAAGGGGTCATACCCAAACCCACCCGTACCATGAATGGCGGTCAAAAGTGTCCCCTCGCAAGCGCCTGAGACAGTGCGGGTAATCCCCTGGGGGTCAGATAAGGCAATAACGCAACGGAACCGGGCCCGCCGATCAGATACGCCAGCCATTGCCCCGATTATTTTCACGTTGTTTGCATGGTCATCAGCAGGCTCGCCAGCGTACCGTGCAGAATAAACGCCAGGAGCTCCGTGCAAGGCATCGACCTCCAACCCTGAGTCATCCGCCAGTGTCCACATGCCGCTAAAATGAGCCAATACCACTGCTTTTTTAATGGCATTAGCTTCAAAGGTATCGCCATCCTCAACCACCTGGGGACAGCCAATCAGTTGCTTCAAACTCAGAAAGACCAGGTGTGGTGCCGCCAGGATGGCGGAAATCTCGGTAAATTTATGACGATTGCCGGTGGCGATAAGTAAATTCATGGGAGTTATGTTCGCGCTTGTTACGCTGCGCGCAAAGCGTGGTGCTCGGGGTGGGACTTGAACCCACACGACCTTGCGGTCATCAGCCCCTCAAACTGATGTGTCTGCCATTTCACCACCCGAGCAAGAGCGGAAGAATCTAGCGGCATTTTTTTGCCGACGCAAGCATTACTTGCATTTCCTGATTATTTTTTATCACCAGGACTAACGGCCACCGGCTTCTCGAAATCCATAATTCGAGCTTCCGCGGCATCAAATACTACGATCAGTTTACTCTGAGCCAACCGGGCCAGCACTTGTGAATCCTTATCGAAATCCCACTCCCAGGTAACCCGCCGGGTGTCACTTATCAAGGAGTTGCTATTACGAATTTCGCCGGGAAATATCATGCGAGTAACCACTCGAAATCCATTAAAAAACGGGGTGAGTTTATTAAGACTCTCCTGAGTGAACACACTTGCCGCCTCCGGCGTATTTCCGACTGGGGGAAGAGTGATGATCAATTTGCATGTTTTATCGTCCAGCCGCTTTAAAGACACTCCACAATCATTGAAAAATGATTGCTTGAAAAGAGATTCCAAAGTCAGGAACTTGAGAGTGAAATCAACATATTTCCACCCGCCCTGTTCACGCAGCTTCAGCGCTTCAACAGTGATTCCCTCTTTCGCCATGGCCGCAAATTTAGCCTTTAGCAACGCCTCGTCATAAAGGTATGGAATGTCCAACGACTGAGGCACAGCATTCGTTTTCCCGGCAGCGAGATCCAGGGATCTGGATAACTCCCGGGCTAAGTCCGCCTGTTTTATGATGTAGGAGGGCATGCCATATACGGCACGTAAAGTGCCAGCGCCCTCTCGGTCAATAATAACCGTCGCATCAATTTTAACACATCCAGAACCAGACAAAAGAACACTTGCCGCCAGAGCCAAACAAAACAAAATCGAGCGGAAGCAAGTTTTCATGGGCGCACACTCCGGATGGGTGAATTGGTTGTCGGAAAGCGAAAAATGGTTTCACCCGGTTTGGCCATTCCCTGCTCGCGCGCACTTCGTTCAACAAACTCAGGGTCACTCCGAAACCGTTTTTGATTCTGCTCAAACTGCCGGATGCGAGCCTCCATGGCAGCATTTCCCTGCTCCAGCGTTTCTTTGCGATTTTGCAAAGTTTGGTAATTATGGGTTTTGGGCAGAAAAATACACACAATGGCAACCACCCCGGAGGCAATTACCACCATCCACGCCAATCGATATACCAATACCCAGAAATTCATATCCGTCCGTTAAAAAACGGGTTCATCGGCGGACGTTTACCGTCCACCGATGAATACCCTGATTTATTTGATGACGTCTATCAGCCTCAGATCACGCCGCCATAAATCGCGTACTGCCCCAACATCTCTTCAATACGAAGCAGTTGGTTATATTTGCAAACGCGATCCGTGCGACACAGTGAACCGGTCTTAATCTGCCCGGCATTAGTGGCCACCGCGATATCCGCGATCGTCGCATCTTCGGTCTCACCGGAACGATGACTGATCACCGCCGTGTAACCGGCCTGAGTGGCCATACGGATGGCATCCAGGGTCTCGGTAAGGGTCCCAATCTGGTTCACTTTGACCAGAATGGAATTAGCAATACCCAGATCAATCCCCTTCTTCAGGAACTTGGTGTTGGTCACAAACAGATCGTCGCCGACCAGTTGAATCTTGTCGCCAAGTCTGTCGCTCAGCTTCTTCCAGCCCTCCCAGTCATTCTCGGACATCCCGTCTTCGATGCTGATGATAGGATACTTTTCGCAAAGCTTGGCATAGAACTCAACCATTTCGTCGGCCGTATGAACGGAGCCATCACTCTTCTTGAAGATGTAACGCTTCTTGGTGGCATCATAGAATTCGCTGGCCGCAACATCCAGAGCTAGGAAGATATCCTTGCCCGGTTTGTATCCGGCCTTTTTGATTGCCTCAATGATCACATCCAACGCGTGGGTATTGCTGGTCAATTTCGGTGCGAAACCACCTTCATCACCCACAGCTGTGCTCAATTTCAAGCCCTTCAACACGCTCTTCAACGCATGAAAGACTTCCGCACCCATCCGCAGGGCTTCGGCGAAAGACTTGGCACCCTTGGGCATAATCATGAACTCTTGAATGTCGATCGGAGCATCGGAATGCGCGCCACCATTCATGATATTCATCATGGGGACCGGGGTCACCTTGGCATTGGCGCCACCAATATATCTGAACAGGGGCAGACCGCAATATTCTGCCGCCGCTTTGGCATTGGCCAACGAAATGGCCAGAATGGCATTCGCGCCCAACTTACCCTTCGTCTCGGTCCCATCCAGCTCAATCATCATGTTGTCAATCCCAACCTGATCGCGGCAATCCCACCCGATCAATTTGGGCGCAATCTTGACATTCACGTTGGCAACCGCTTTACGGACCCCTTTTCCAAGATAACGCTTGGCATCCCCATCGCGCAACTCCACAGCCTCATGCTCGCCGGTAGAGGCACCCGAGGGAACCGCTGCACGACCCACAATACCGCCCTCAAGGGTAATATCCACCTCGACAGTCGGATTACCACGGGAATCAAGAATCTCGCGCGCCACAATACTTTCAATCAATGACATAACTTTAGATACTCCTTACTTGCTGTTCAGTCGCCAACCGGCGACAAATGGAAAACGGTTAAAGAATACGGGAACCCTCCTTTGCTTTCAAGCAGAGAGTGCTGGACAGCACCGGAGGGTGCCCTATAGAATAAAAAGTTCAGGAGGACATCTTAATGAAAATACTTGTTACAGGCGGTGCCGGTTTTATCGGAAGCAATTTCATCCATTATCTCCTTGCCTCACATCCCGAGGATGAGGTCGTCAATTTTGACGCGCTAACCTATGCAGGGAATGTCGAGAATCTGAGCGACATCGCTGAAAATCCCCGCCATACCTTTATCCATGGGGATATCACCTCCATCCGGGACGTGAACAAGGCCTTCAGAAATCACAAAATTGATGTCGTGGTAAATTTCGCAGCCGAAAGCCATGTAGACCGTAGCCTGCACATGGGTCCCCGTGCCTTCATCAAAACAAACATTATGGGCACTCAGGTTCTGCTTGATGCCGCCAGAAAATTCAAAATCCAGCGCTACCTCCAAGTTTCCACAGATGAGGTTTACGGAAGTCTTGGCCCGACAGGCGCCTTCACCGAAATGACTCCGATCCAACCCAATAACCCCTATTCCGCCACCAAGGCAGGTGCCGATTTCATGGTTCGGGCCGCCCAGCACTCTCACGGTCTGGATACGGTCATTACCCGTTGTTCAAATAATTTCGGGCCTTATCAGTTCCCTGAAAAACTCATTCCATTGATGATCGCGAACGCGCTTGCCGATAAGCCGCTCCCGGTTTATGGCGATGGAATGCATGTCCGTGATTGGATTTATGTCATGGACCACTGTTCCGGCATCGATACCGTCCTCCGTAAGGGAAAATCTGGCGAAGTCTATAACCTGGGCGGTAACTACGATGTGCCGAATATTCAGATCGTTAAGGGCATCCTGAGTATCCTCGGCAAGCCGGAAAGCCTCATCACCTACGTCAAAGACCGACCAGGTCATGACCGGCGCTATGCCATGGACAACACCCGTGCCAAAACCGAGTTGGGATGGGAGCCTGCTTATCAATTCCAGGACGCCCTTAAAACCACGGTCCATTGGTACGTGAAAAATCAAGTCTGGTGGGAACGCATTCGTAGCGGCGAGTACTTGAAAGCCTTTGATAAGATGTACAACTGGCGCGACGAACAGTGCCACTAATATTCCAGGGGCTTGACCATGTACGAAAAAACGATCTCGATTACGCCGGTCTTCACTGGGCGTCTTCTCAAAGTGGAAACCCAGCAGGTGGAACTTGAACCCGGTGTACGTGCTTACCGGGAGATTATTCGACATCCCGGCGCCATTGCGGCCGTAGCACGAATTCCCGACGGCCGATTTGTCTTTGTCCGTCAATTTCGTAAGCCCATTGACCGTGAACTACTAGAGATCATTGCCGGGCGCAAAGAAGCCAACGAAAGTCCCGAGGCCTGCGCGGCTCGTGAAATCAAGGAAGAAACCGGCTATGATGTGGTCGCGCTACACTCATTGGGAATTATCTATCCCACCCCCGGTTACCTTGATGAGCTTATTCACCTTTTCTTCGCCGAACTCTCCGCATCCGCGTCCCTTCAAAACGGAGATCATGATGAACGCATCACGGTGGAATATCTGACTGCCGAAGAATTTGAATCGTTGCTTACCGGGGGCATGATTGAAGATTCCAAAACGCTTGCTGCCTGGCTTTTGTTCACCCGCCAACAGCAACGTCTCGCAGGCGCATCCAGCTGAACTATTTCTTGATGGCTTCGATGGTCGCGATGTCCAGTTCGGCTATGGTCTTGTAGATCCCGATTTGAGTTTCCAGCTTGATATCGCCGTTGGGCAACTTTTGCTCGAGAATGCCAGTCATCACATCCCCATTACGCAAGGTAATTCGGGTGTCGGCATTGAACACTCGTTTAAGGACTTCCTTCAAAGTAACGGATTTCCCCTTTTCAATGGTGACCCGGCGTTCAACCGTTCCGTAACCTTTCAGGCGAAGGGACACAACGTGATCTCCGACCGCAACATCCTGACTGAACCGGGCAACCGGATTGTCCTGGCCCAGCATCACCATGCCTTGCTCGCTCCCGTCCACGAATACCTTGACGCCGTCCGGTTTCGCCATCACTTCAATGATGCCCATATTCCGTTCCAGTCGCAATTCTTCAACTTTTTTCTCGCCTTGCTGAAAGTCAATGGTTCGCGTTTCCGGTGCAAATCCATCCAACTCCGCTCGGATAACATGGCTTCCGGCGTCCATGGCATCCAACGTCAACGGCGTCTGACCACATAATTTTTCATCAATATATAATTTAGCCCCAGTAGGTATGGAAATTACAGACAACACCCCCGGAACGGGCTTCAGGGTGATGTCCAAACTTTCCGCCTGATTGGCCAGAAGTTTAATTTTGGAACGATATACCACATAATCTGGCAATGAAATATTTAGTTCGTTTTCCCCTGCGGGTAAACGATCAATGGTACAAGGGGTAACCCCTTTTGACAATCCATTGACCTTAACCGAGGCTCCTGATGGCTCAGTCTTTACTGTCAGCACGGCCGAATCCGAAGTGAGCGATACGGATACCAATTGAGGGGATCGGTTCTCAATTTCAAACTCCACATCTCGACTGAGATAACCCAGGGATGACGCCTTGATACGGTACTTTCCAAAAGGCAGGTCGGTGAGGAGAAGCGGTGTCTTCCCCCGATGAGCCCCGTTAATCTCAATATCAGCACCCACTGGTGTGGAGCGGAGCAACACAAGGCCGGTAGGCTTTTCAAGTTTGATGTCCACCACGGATTTCCCTTCCGCCGACACCGTTACCGTTCGCTGAACCGGGAGATATCCATCTTTGTCGACCGCTATGAGATGTGCCCCCGCGGGAAGCCCGGAGACAGATGAGGGAGATGCCCCCCGCTCAATACCATCGCAAAAAACTGTGGCTTGATCAGGACTTGTGGAGACCGCAATTTTCGCCCCCTCGGTCTGAGCAAAACAAGCGAGAGTAATGAACCCTACCAGCGTAACCATCACTAATCTTGTTATCAGATTTGCCATACTATTTTTCCGTTGTCAGGTGACGTTCCACTTCCACCAGATTTTTACTGGCGTTACGATTACGTTCATCAGAACGGTCGGGAATCATTTCGCAAATAACCTTCAATTGCCGGTCAGCTTCCTTCCACTCCCGCAACTTGACCGAGCGCTCCGCCAGAAACCACAAATCTTCAAAGCGCCGCTGTAGTTCCCGGGTGCAATCCGCCTTGGCACTGGTGGCTTCCGCATAAAAAGCGGGCTTGGGTTGAATGGTTTCAAGATACCACTCGCACTCTTTGTAAGCCTGGATGGCATTGTATAAGTTCTCGTTCCGCACTTCGCGTTCGTCCCACATTTTCTTCCCCTGCAACAACGCCAATTTAGCCTTCTCGACTAACGTAGCGGGATCCACCGCCAAGGCGGCGAGACCCAGTTCATTTTTTCCAAATGCCTCAATCATGGCACGGGTGGTTGCGAAAATTTCAGGTTCATCCTGATTTAAAACCTTGATCCGCCGGGTCACCGCCCCAATGGTCACAGAGAGGGTGCTCAGGTTATAAAGCCCGGGCTCAAGTCCGATCAGTTCTTCCCGCAAATCCAAAACCCCTGTTGCCTCAATAGAACGTGCAAGATCCCGCTGGAGTTCCGGCGCCACTTTTTTGTCACGCCGCACATGTCGATCGTTCTGCAGATCGTCGACCTGAACACGCAGTAAATCCTTCTTTAATTCAAGTGAATATCTAAAGACATTCGACACAGACCCCTCCACCCGCTCAAACATCAACTCAAGGATCGGTAAGTCAGCCTGGGGCTGAATCACCACTGGCCGGGGTGGTTCAAAAAAAGACATCACCGGGAGGTTTTTAAACATCCCGATGGCCAGCACGAGAACCACCATAAAAGCAAGGAGCCACAGCAGATTTCGGCGCATCGCATTCGCCGAGGTAGAGCCCGGCGCCTGACGCCTTTTAAGAAGTCCGAGATCCACTGAAGCCTCGGGACTTTCAGGGGATTCAGCAGCATTTTCGCTCTTTTCCGGCATGGCTACACGGGTTCCGTCATGTATGACCCGGATACGGGTATCCCCTGCCAGAATCTCATCCTGGATATGAAGCTGCTGCTCCTGTACCAATTTTCCGTTTACCATCGTCCCATTGGCGCTACCCAGATCGGAAACCCAGAGGCCACTCTCCTCCTGGATAAAAAACCGGCACTGAAACCGGGACATGGCCTCATCCGGAATGGAGATATCATTGCGGGATGAACGCCCGATCCGAACGCCATCGCGGGGGACATGAATCTCACGGCCCTTACTTGGTCCATCTGTAATTAGTAAATGTATGACTGTTTCCATGACGTTTATTGAAAAATTAAACTACGCTCACCCACTGCGAGTGTCAACACACACTACATCTGCCGGAAAATCTGAAGCACAATCGGCCCCAACAACACCAGAAATACCGCCGGAAAAATAAAGGCAACCAGCGGGAATAACATTTTCACGGGCGCCTCATTTGCCATTTTTTCTGCCCGCTCGAACCGCCGTTGCCGTATCTGATCAGATTGAATCCGCAGAATGGAGGCAATCCCCACGCCCAATTCATCTGCCTGAATCAACGAATTCAACACCGAACGCAAATCCGACTGATCCACCCGCTCCGATAGGTCACGGAGGGCATTACGCCGCGTCTTGCCAAGCTGGATCTCGCGCAAAACCCGTAGCAGTTCCTCCTCAAGGGCGTCGACTTTCCCCTTGGAGACAATCCGCTGCATGGCACTCATAAAATCCAGACCGGCCTCGACTGAAAGGGTCAATAGATCCATCACAAAGGGTAGTGATTTCTGAATTCTGCGCTGCCGGTCAGCCAGAACAGCTCGCAACCAGAGTGCCGGATACGCATAGAATCCCAGAAGAATCATCATGATGAATGCGATTCCATGGCTCTGGAGCGCATATCCAACCCGGCCGGGAACAAGCGCTATCAACGCTAAAAGCATGGCCGATAGCAATACGCCCAGGATACCGGGCAGCAGGAGCTTCATGGTAAGAAATTCCTCAGAAGTCAGCATACCGCCAAACCCTGCCGCCACCAGTTTCCGGGTCACCATAACATTCGTTTTTTCAAATGACGGACGGCGGAACACTGGTACCAGATTTGGGGCCAGCGGAAACAGGAGCCGGAAGACAAACGGAATACGCCGTTCCTGACGGCGCCCATCGGCCAGCGTCACATAGGTCACTTGCCGCAACACCTCGGCACATTGCCAGGTGGATAATCCGGCAAAGATCGCCCAGATCAAACTCAATCCATATTCCAAGATAGTTGACATAATCAGATATCGATATTGATTATTTTGCGGATCAACAGCGCGCCCAGCACTTCCAAAATGACCACCACCACAAGAGTGACCACCCCGAAACTTGAGTGCAGGAATGCCAGCATCATTGTTGGATCCAGAAAAAACATGGCCGAGCCCAGCAATACCGGCATCGCACCGACAATGACGCCCTGTAAACGCCCCTGCGCGGTCAGAGTTCTGATACGGAGTTCGATTCTTAGACGTTCACGGATAGTGTGCGCGATTTTCTCAAATACCTCCGTCAAATTGCCCCCCGTTTGGCGCGCTGTTTCAAATGCGGAAATCATCAGCGCCAGATCCTCGCTACCGACCCGCTTTTGCAAACTCGCCAAGGCCTCTTCCATCCGCATACCAACACGCATCTGATGAAGATACATACCAAATTCCTGAGAAATCGGATTCTGCCCTTCCCGCACCACCAATTCAATTGCCTGCTGAACACTGAATCCGGCCTTCAGTGCATTGCTCATATTGACCAGACTATCCACAAGTTGAAGATTAAAGCGCTGAAGTCTACGGTGCTTCAATACCACCAGAACACGTTTTGGGATAGTCCACCCCAATGCTGCCAGGCACCCACCCGCCACCAGCCCGACAATAAATGACGGCCCGTCAACACCTCCAAACAGCAAAAATCCAAGCAGAAAACAAACCGCTGCAGAGACGGCGGCCAACTCCAGAATCCGCCGGGGCGGAATGAACAAAAACATATCCTCCATCTGGCGTGATGCATTCTCGGAATAAGCCGCGGCGTACTCAGCCGCGGCCGAGTGGAAGGAATCGAGTATAAAGTAGGTGAGTCCGGCAAGACAAAGCAGGTATAAGCCTGGAACCAGCCATAATATTAAAATCGAATCCATTCACTACCCTTTCGAAACTAGCCATTCCTATGGGGATTAAATATGGCCAGATCTACCATCACCCCGCGGGCCTTAAGATCGTCCAGAAAAGTGGGAATAGCACCCGTGGGTACGATTCGTCCAAGGACCTTACCTTCGGCACCGAGCCCTGTCTGTTCAAACACAAAGATATCCTGCATCGTGGTCCGTTCACCCTCGCTCCCGACGACCTCCGTCACATTGACCACCTTCCGCGATCCATCACTCATGCGCGATTCATGAACAATCAGATCTACCGCAGAGGTAATCTGTTCCCGAATGGCGCGGATAGGCAGATCCATCCCTGACATCAAGACCAGTGTCTCCATACGTGAAATCACGTCCCGCGGGGTATTGGCATGAATCGTCGTCAAGGACCCATCGTGCCCGGTGTTCATTGCCTGTAACATGTCCAATGCTTCACCGCCCCGGCATTCCCCGACCACAATTCGATCCGGACGCATACGCAACGCATTCCTTACAAGGTCACGAATCGTTACTGCCCCTTTCCCTTCGATATTGGGCGGCCTCGACTCCAGTGATACCACATGAGTCTGCTTCAGTTGAAGTTCCGCCGCATCCTCAATCGTCAGAATGCGCTCATGGGCAGGTAGAAAACTACTCAGAACATTTAACAGGGTCGTTTTCCCAGAACCGGTTCCGCCCGCAACGATAATGTTCTTACGGGCCTCAATGCAGGCTTTTAAAAAGTCCCTTACTTCAGACGTCCACGTTCCATACCGGATCAGATCATCGTCCGTCATGGGAATCTTGGAAAACTTCCGGATGGTGAGGCAAGGCCCAATCAGCGAAAGAGGGTGAATGATGGCATTAACCCGGGAGCCATCCCGCAATCGGGCATCCACATAGGGCTGGCTTTCATCAATACGCCGGCCCAGGGGGGCAACAATACGCTCGATAACCGCCAAGACAGACTTTTCATCGAGAAACGTGCGATCCGTAAGCTCTATGCGTCCACGCCGTTCCACGTATATATGGTGAGGACCATTCACCATGATTTCGGTCACATCAGGATCCGCCAGAAGATCTTCAATCGCTCCCAACCCGACCGCTTCATCGTAAACCTCTTTGATCAATGATGAGGCAGAAATATCCGCGGGTAAACGCTGCGCCACGTCCTTGACAATCCCTTCAACCGTCGCCAGGACACGCCGATTGAGATCCCCCTCGTTGATGTGGGTGGCGGTAAGACGCTTGATGTCCATCCGCTCCAGAAGTTCTTTGTGGATTTGTTGTTTCACGGCCTGGCGCCTGGCGACCAGTTGTTCGTCACGTTCTTCACCGGGTACACCAGGAGCCGGAACGCTCGCCACCGGCGTCACGGCAGGAGTAGGAACGGTCGATACGGGTGGCGGGGTTAACGCTGGTGCTTCAACCCGTATGGGGACCGGTCGCGAAGAAAAAAACTTCAGCTTGAACACCCCCACCTGTAATACCTGCCCATCCATCACTTCCGCACGACCATGGACTACAGCCCCATCAATCAACGTATCCCCGAAAGTCAGATCTTCAACCCAGCAGGCCCCATCACGGAGGCTGACGATCATATGCCGTCCCGATACCCCTGTTCCATTGAGTGCGATTTTATTTTCTTCATCCGACCCGATCGAATAGAACCCTGGGGAAAGCTCAATGAGCTTTTTAGTTCCATCAGGTTTTTGAATTTCAAGATACATTGAGATGTTTCCCGTCCGATGACCGGCCATTCACTTACTGGCCACTTTTATGCCGGATAATCTGCTGACGATAGGTGTTCAAAACGGGCATTTCCTCTTCGAGCATGCTGAAATTGATTTCGGGAAGGTTCTTCTCGTAGCTGACATCCTCGGGATTGCGCAGAGACAGCGTCAAGTGGCCTCTCATATTCTCAACAAACACCAGCAACTCGGCTTCACGCGGGGTAACCTCCACCGTAACCGAGCTATAGCCGGCACTTGCGCGTGTTCGATCCCCCAACTCCGATTTCCCCAGCGTCTGGCCTGTCGCCAGCACCGACACATCCTGCAGGACCGTCAAGGTAACCCATTCTGTTTTTTCGGGATCTTTGCGGGAGGGCAGTGTAAAGGAGCCCATCACATCCACACGGTCGTTTGGCTGAACCAGGCCGCTCACCCCGGCCGCTCCACTGATCGAAATGGATATAGCTCGCATCCCCTTGGAAATCACGGGCGCCAACCCGGAGCCCGGACGGAATGGCACGTCAACATAGGACCACATCAGTGTTTCCTCTTTATCCATGCTGTATTTGAGTTTTTTTCCAAAGATACGATCCTGATCCGCTACCAGAACAGTGTTCTTTGTCACATCGCGCCCGGCAATACTTTTGGACAATAAATCCTTCTTGATCAAGACAGTGCCTGCGGGCAGATCTCGCCCTGCGGCAATGACTTCAACCCGTTTTTCACTGGAAATCAGCTGTGCCCGCTCTTTATCCAGGTCTGCCATCCGTTTATGGAAATAACTTTGCGTCATTCCGAACGCCAACAAGCCCACCACCACCGATATTATCAACACCATGCGTTGCTTCATGCGTTTCTTCTCCTGTCCCTCAATTGACGGCACCCTGCTTATGTAACAGGGTTATACCTGTTTCGCCATTGGATTCTTGAATGGCAACCAAAACCACACAAATATCAGCCCCTTTGACATAGAACAGGAAGCCGCCGCCCTCACCCGCTCCCATCAACTTCGACCAACCTGTCCGTTCCATGGACTGTTCATAAAATCGGATCGCTTCTTCTTTTCCCATCCGGTAGGCAAGCCGTTCGAATGTTGTCCGGGTGTCCGCACTTCTCATCGTGCCAAGCACAACCCCATCCGATGGAACTGGCACATCCGCCAGACGATGCCGGGCTTGTGAAGCCTCTTTCTCCGCAAGTGCCTGAGCCACGGTAACCAATAAAACCGGCTTTTCTTCGCCAGTACTCAGTGCCACCACGCGAAGCGTCGGATCATGGTGAACCTTCAAGACCGCCTTAAGTGAAGTCAGCCCATTTTCACAGGCCACCACACTAACATCGGCCTTTTCCCCGTTGATTTCCATCAGGGTTTTATAAATGAGTTTGCCGAATGAGGAGGGATTGAACAGATCGATGCTCCCGGTAGAAAATACACGGGCGTGAAGGAGAGAAGCGAATAAACATCCCCCGGCAATAATCAAAAGCCATAGCAGGTTCCGCCGCATATTCAGTAGATCCCTTTTGTCCAAGTCATCCAGGCCTTGCCCTGAAGTTCAACCGAATCACTCTGATAGAGCAGTTCACGAACAACAGGCATAAGCTCAACACTCGCCGTAGCTTCCCCCTCCACCAATCCAAAAAGATCTTGAGGAAACGGGCTCTTGGCAAGGACAGAGACAGGATTATCCAAACGCCGCAGATTAAGTTCGGCGGGATGAGCATAGCTGGCGATGCCGATCTGCAATAGGGCTGAATCACCCGCCGTCGTACTGTCATCACGGGAAAAGGGAATCCCATCATTCCCCGTCGTACAAGCTGCAATGAATTTGGGCCCGGAAAAGGACGAGGCCTCCTGCATGGCCTTCTGGCCAGCTTCCCTGCGGGCGGTCATCATAAGTTGCGAATGACTCACTCCCATCGAACAAATTTGGATCGTCCCGGCAACTAGCACGAGAATCACCACCAGCGCCACCACAAGTTCTACAATGGCTTGTCCTGCTCTACTTTCTGGCCCATTATTCATTAATGACCCCTCCTGCTGCCACCACCGTGATGTGTCCCACCATAGGTGTTACAGGAGTCACTGTTATCTTTCAACCAGTCGATTCCCGTCTGCCGGAATATCGCATTTTCCCACACCACCAGCTGCATACAATACCAGCAGCCAGGAAAAGTTTCGCCTGCCGCCATATACCCTGGGTGATAAGCTCCGGAAGCATCCTTATAGCCCGGTAGATGCCGTTCAATATGATCACGCCAGTCGAGATTAAAAGCCCCTCCAGCAGGGGCCGACGAGGCATCAATGGGAATCAAACGCACATCATGAAAAGCAGGAAGTACAAGCCCGTACTCATTGGGACGTATCTCCTTTCCGTTGGCCATCAAATAACCAAAAGGTTTCGCAGCTGCCGACCAGGTAATCTGATTCGTTCCCGCATGGGGCGTCAACCGTGGCGAACTGGCTAGCACCCGTGTTACGGCATCTGCGCCCGCATAATCATATTGCGATTTTACAGGCCCCGTAGCTGGAAATTGGTTCTCGCCCGATGGTGAGATGGCATCCCACGTTCCCCACACGTCGGGGTCATAGCAATACCATTGAGAAACCATCCGGTTAATGTTCGTATCAATAGTCCCATCGGATAAATTTCGCTCTACACGCACCTCATTCATTTTGGCTACCACACGATCACCGGTAACCATCGCCTGGAGCCTTAAGCCCAGACCAAAATACTCCGAGTTGATTGGATTCGGGTTAAGAATGATTTCGGGCAACGGAGACCAGGATTGATAGCTTTGATAACTATTCAACAGGTCGTTGGCGTTGTAGAAAAACCAGCACCAGTCAGCCCCGGCCACAGCATCATAAAACTCAGGCATGAGTAACATATGGCCACCGCTGTAATCTGAATACAACCGGGCATTGTCCGGCCCCACCGCGACGCCACCGTCTGCGACCGACTGAATCATCGTTGAGTATTCTGCCCAGGCATTGGAATAAGGCTCCGCGAAAACCATCTGGCCGTCCCCACCCAAATCACTGTATTGAAGGACCTCGACCGCATGCTCCCGAAGCCGGTCGGCAAATCGCTCATTGTTGAATATCCCGTTATTTTTTGCCGCCTGCTGAGCGGCCACAAGGCCTATCATAGGCCCGACATAACATAATCGAGCCTGCAGATCATTGATTGCCGCCACCTCATTTGTCTCACCCCGGGTCAGGGCCACCGCCTGCATGACATTGAGATCACCGATCAAATTTAGGGAAATCGCCTGCCAGCGCGCCCCTGCCAGCGCGGCAGAATCTCCGGCATTCTGACTGATATTCTTGATGTAGATGACTTTATGAAGATCGAAATTCCATAAGGCGAATGCGGCAAGAATAATCACAATCATGACAATGAAAATCATTGCCTGCCCTGAGCGCGACTCACGCGATCTATTCAGAGATATCACCATCCAGCGTCATCCAAATAAAGAGTGTAATGTTCATCCAGATAGGTTTCACCGTTCAGTTTCACAGAGTCTGACGTGGAGAAGGCTTTTGCGAAAGGATTATTGGTCAGGGAGATCTCTTGTCCTACAGCATATCGGAATGTCCCATCCCCCATGGATGCCGCTGACCCATATTGAATATTGTCCCAATTGGCATAATCCAATATGGCATGTAACTGCCCCTGATACTCCGCCCCGAGATACAAAGGGATCCGGGCAGATTCAATGGCATTTTCCGCAGCAGGCCCACCCTGGTAAGAGGGATTGGTCATACGCCCGGCGTTGGCAATCACCCCAACCCGAACAGTCTTGTCCACCATGAACCTGTTAAACCCCACCGTAATGGCGCGCGCCCCCCGTCCGGACGCGTAATCTAGCACCTCCTGGGCGGCAAACAGTTGGGAAATCTGAAACACTCCGAAGAAGATCAGGCAGACAATGGCAATAACCAAGCAGGACTCAATAAGAGCCTGCCCGCGCTTATGGCGCCACCCTACCCGCCTCCTAGGGAGTGCGTTCACATGAGACCTCCATCGAAAGGTCTATTTTAAACCTTTAAGATAATCGGCAGACTTGGTCGAAGAGTCTTTTTCAGTTCCACCCAATGCCGACACGGCCCCACCCATTTTTTCCCGTATTGTGTCTCCGAAAATACCAAAAATGACGATAGCCGCCAAAGCGATGACCGCTACAATGATGATGTACTCAACCATTCCCTGACCACTTTTGCTGTTTTTCTTCATTGCACTCTCCTACGGATATTCAGACCCAATCAGATTTAACACCCTCGACCCAAACTCTTTAAAAGTTCCCAGAAAAAGATAAAGAATCGTCAAACAGGCAAGTAATGTTCCCGTAATCACAACATACTCCACCATCGCCTGACCAGACCGGAACCTGAATGCACGGCTCAATCTCACTGGCCATATGGAATGTCTCATTACCATGTAAAACAATAATAGAACGTCATTAATTGTAAGTAAACACACGATTTCACGCCCTCCCCCCACGCCTCCGGATTACTACGCCGCCAAATCGGTGCGGTCAATCATCCTTAGGCGAGGATTTGGGGGACAGTTGAGCGTTCAGAGCAACCGCCCCTGGCCTTCACTAGGCTTAACCCCGAAGCGCCGATAGCAGAGATCTGTCGCCACACGGCCTTGAGGCGTGCGCTTTAGGAACCCTTCCTGAATCAGAAACGGCTCATAAACTTCCTCAATGGTATCGGCTTCTTCCCCAACGGATACGGCCAGCGAGCTCAACCCGACGGGGCCACCGGAAAACCGGTGCATGATGGTCTCCAGAATTCGTTTATCCATCTCATCAAGGCCATCTTCATCGATATCCAACATGGTCAAAGCTGCGGCCGCAACCACCTCGGTGATTTTACCATCAGCTTTCACCTGGGCAAAATCACGCACCCGCCGCAGTAGATTATTACAAATACGCGGAGTTCCCCGGGACCGACGCGCAATTTCACGTGCTCCACCGTCATCCACGTCCACATCAAGAATTAGCGCAGAGCGCTTGACGATATGTTCCAGATCCGACGCCTTGTAGTAATCCAACCGGATCGGCAATCCGAACCGTGCGCGAAACGGGGCGGTCAACAGCCCACTCCGCGTGGTCGCCCCGATCAGGGTGAATTGCTGGAGATTCAGCCGCACTGACCGAGCATTCGCGCCCTGATCAATCATGATATCAATAACGAAATCTTCCATAGCCGAATAGAGATACTCTTCCACTGAGCGTTGCATCCGGTGAATTTCGTCGATGAACAATACATCGCCACGTTCCAACCCTGTCAGTAGACCGGCAAGATCTCCAGGCTTATCAATCACCGGACCGGAGGTGGACTTGACATTCACACCCATTTCCGCCGCGAGAATGTAGGCCAAAGTTGTCTTCCCCAACCCCGGGGGCCCCGATAAGAGGATATGCTCCATCACATCGCCACGTTTTTTCGCTGCCTGGGTAAACAACTCAAGTCGCTCACCGGCTTTCGGCTGGCCAACAAAATCCTTGAAACGAGTCGGCCTTAACCGTACGTCCAGGTCTTTATCCGGCTTATTCAATCCATCAGATATCAATCGCTCTGACATAATAACCGCCTTCAATCCTTATCACACCACGCACCATCAAAATGGTTATCGCCGATTCCACCTCGGACAACCCCACCCCTAGAGTCGCACATAGATCGGTTGTTGTCACGGGATGCCGTTGAATCAGGCTTAAGGTACGTTCGGCCAACTCGTCAGCTGTCATGGCAGGCGACGCAGCAGACGCGTTCGCCACCACGACGCCAATCACTTCAGCGACCGGTCTAAACAGGCGGGCCAATTCATCCATCCGGGAACTCGCAACGGGTTTCACGGTGCTGTCCTGAGCGGGCCGTACTGCCGTATTGAGATGAATTCGATCCGGCTTGATTTGTTCTGCCAAATCAGCAATGCGCAGCATTTGCGCCGTCTCATCATTTACACCGGGGACAACAAAAACTTCCAGCCAATACTCTCTGGAAAACTCCCGGCGAAAGGCTTTCAAACCATCCAGAAACACATCAAACTTTAACGAGGCATGGGGATGATGAACCGCCTCAAATGAAGTCTGATCCCACGCACTGAGGGTCGCCTTCACAACTTCGGCTTTGGTTGCCGCCGATCTCGCGTCGGGCTGTGAAAACAGAGATCCATTGCTCAGCAGGATACGACGTAACTTGCAACGCGTTCCGATGGCATCAATGATTTCACCAAAGCGGGAATGCAGGGTAGGCTCCCCTCCCCCTGCCAAGGTCACACAGTCGGCCTGTCCGTCATGGGCCATCCAATCGTCAAACTCCGCCAAAACCCCTTCCACCGGCACATATTCCCGACGCACGATGGTTTTATCAGTAGTCTTCCCGACCTGACAATACGGGCAATCGTAGGTGCACACCTTCAACGGAACAAGATCAACACCAAGAGAACGGCCCAGTCGCCGTGAGCGTACTGGGCCGAACAGAAAACGATATCCACCAGTCATCATGCAGGGGAAATCGCCTCAACCGGGCATTCGCCTGCGCAGAGGCCACAATCCACGCACTTGTCGGCATCAATCACGAACTGCTTGGGGCCTTCCGCAATCGCTTCCTGAGGGCACACCGGGGCGCAACTGCCACACTTTGTGCATTTGTCTGATATAACATACGACATGGGTCTTCTCCTATTTAGTGTTACAAAACGGCGAAAATATTATAAAAAACTTCAATACCTGTCAACCCGCATGCCGCATCCCTACAACTCCACATTAACTCAACTTCGCTCCATTTTGGGACAAGAGAACCCATGAAACGTCGATTGGCCTACCGCCAGAGCCTGAAAGCCATCGGCCTCAAGGTATGGGACGAGGATCATGCGACATTGATCTGTTTTCATTAAGGAACAATAAAACCCGCATATTTCCTAGGAAATACGCGTGTTTTTCTGGTTAAAAATGGTCGGGCCGAGGGGATTTGAACCCCTGACCTTTTGCACCCCAAGCAAACGCGCTACCAGTCTGCGCTACGGCCCGATAAATGAAACAGTTGGGGAAGTTATCAGCTACCCTTTTGGCCGTCAAGAAACGAATCAAATAACTTTTCCCAATGGGCATCATCTACCCCATCATCTTCAATCACAGCCTTCTCGCGAAGTTGATCAACAAACTTGGTCAGGGCTTTCCCTTTCCGCTCATGATGCAGGAGTTCCTGGATACTCGCCTTCGCCTCTTCAAACGATAGCGGTTCGCCCAGCTCTTTGTCCTGCAACTCAAGGATATGAAAACCCAGCGGGGTCGCTACCACATCACTGATCTCACCCAGTTCCATATCGTCAAATATCGCCTGATTTAGTTCCGGAACAATAGTCCCGCGGACCAGCATCCCGAGACTCCCGCCGGACTCCTTCCCGCTAGGACATTCGGAATGCACGGCAGCAAGCTCCGCAAAGTCATCCCCTTCAAGGATCTTCTGCTTCAGCCCCATCAGCTTGGAGCGGGTCGTTGCTCGATCCGCCTCGCTTTCAGAATCGGGACGGATCAGGATATGACGGACTTGAGCCTGGTCGGGCGCCACATAACGCTCTGCATGTTCTTCATAATATTTTCGTAGTTCAGACTCCTCACACTCCGGGACGCCTGATGTCACTCTTGCCACCAAAGAGTCCAGTTGTTTTCCCACACGAATACTCGCCTGGAATTGCTCCAGGGAGAGCCCCTGCTGGGCGAGTAACTCCTTCAATTTCGGCACGCCCCCAACTTTCGCAGCCATTCCGGCCATGGCGACATCGACTTCGGATTCCGGGATCTCAATCTTGCGACGCTTGACCTCTTCAATGAGCAACTGTGTGCCAACGGCATGTTCACGCGCCCGCTTCAGCAACTCTTCCGTATGGCGCCCGAGTTCCTCACGAGGCATGTGCTGACTATAAAAATCCATCAGCCGTTTTAATTCTGCCAAAACTGCTTTTTCGGAAATGGTCTGTCCATTTACTCTAATTTTCATGGTTTTTCCTCTCTCTAAAATCGCGGTGCCACCGACACAGCGGGATGAACATAAATTGGAGACAAAGCCTCCCCTTCAAGGCCTGCAACAACTCTTTGCGCCACGACCCTGGCCACCATCTCCGCTCTTGGAATACGAGCCTCCTCGACCATCACAACCCCGGCAGGGCAGATGGCCTTTAAGGACGCCTGAATCCGCTCCCAATCGGAACTAACCCAAACAGAGCCGCTCTTTTTCAAATACTCCGGCATTTGATCTGCGCCTGCCACAATCCAATCGCCATGGCGCGACACGATGCCATGATCCCACCCAAAACAACCCGCCCACAATTCGTTCCGTCGGGCATCTCCCAGGACGACCACTTGTTCCACGCCCGTCTCATTCAGGATTGCCCAAGCCAAAGCACTCGCACTCGAAACGGCCATCACCGGCTTGTGATCCGGAATTGCTAAACCCCGTATCCCGGACACCGCCATCCGAAGTCCTGAAAATGCACCGGGACCGACCCCCACGGCGAACCTATCGATATCCGCCCAACACCAACTCCCGACCGAGGCCAGCGCATGGATATCCGGAAATATCGGGCGAAGTTGACGGCCTTCAGCCACCCATTCTTTTTCGAAAATTACAGTCTCCCCATCCAGCATGGCCAGGGATCCTGTTTGGGTTGAAAGTTCGAGTGCCAATATTTTCATTATGTTTTTGCTTGATTCCATGGCCGTGTGTGTGGATGATTCGCACTTGCAAACGTTATGGCGAATGTAGCTCAGTTGGTTAGAGCGTCAGATTGTGATTCTGAATGTCGCGGGTTCGAGCCCCGTCATTCGCCCCATTCCTGTTATTCCAAGTTTTATTCAGCCCAGATTTTTTTCTCACTTTCAATTAACGCCCGCGTTGTTTCATAAGCGGGAAAGTTGACAAGTAATTTAAGCTCACGGGCGGCTTTGTCAAATTCGCCATATTTCGTATATAACCCGGCAAGGGTTTCGTGATTATAGGGTTCCCAGTATTGCCAATTCGTATGCCCCTCCCAATACGCAATGGCCTCGGAGGGGGAGTCATCCCACAGGAACCTGGTCTTCAGCCGCCGCAACTGGCTCCGGTATCGATTTTGCATCAAGCCGCGCTCACACCATAGCTTGGACTGGTGCAGCCGTTCCTCCCGCTGCGCCCCCGTCACCTCATCCGCATTGTAATATGCTAACTCTGAAGCAAAAATACTGAAATAATAGTTCCAAGGATAAAGCCCAAAGGCACGTCGACAGCTATCCGTCACTTGCTCCACCTCTGGCGCAGAAGTCCCGTATTCAGCTTTCCAGGCCCAATGCGCCGCCAACGAAGCGTTCATACCATGAAAGAGGCCTGCTAACGAAAGGCCGAATAACAGCACGCCCATAGTCGCCAAAAACAACTGATCCACACGTATACGGTCGTAAACCTTCATAGTCCTGAAAAAAGAAAGCCCCGTCCTTCATGGAGGGGCCTTCTTGAATCCAATATTTACATCATAGTTAGCCGCGTTTCCCAACAGGAGTCGGGGAAGGTTGCGTTGTGCTGGTGGTTGTGCTCGGAATTGTGACCCCGATGATCTCCTGATGGGGACGAGGCTTCAAGATCTGTTCGATGGTCTTTTCAATCCGAACCGCTCTTGCCGACAAACTCTCCGCGTCCTCCGCACCCTTTGCCGCTACCTTCAGATCAGTCGAACCGGCAGCAATGACTGCAAGCTTAACCTTATCGGAGAGCACTTTCAGGCGCTCAACCTGATTGGCAAGTTCACGGGCAATACGCACCGCTTGCTGAGCCGCACGTTTGGCCTTTTCAAGAGCCTCACCCGCCGCCTTGATCTTTGCCTTATCACCGCTCTCCGTTGCAATTTTCAAATCCGCGCTTGCCTTGGCCTCATTCGCAGCGGTCAGATCGACTTCCTTCAGAGCCTTGGCCAGAAGATCCTTGGCCTGCTGATAAATCATCTCAACGTTTGCTGCAGCTTTAGTTGCGCGGTCGACAGATGTCGGCACAGGCGCCTCCGCAGCCTTCCCAAGAATTGGAACCAAAGCCATTCCCGCCACCAAAATGCTCGCCATTAACTTCTTCATATTTAGACCTCCATTTTGACCCTATTACTACTTTCAAAATTTTTATTAATTATCTACCAGGACTGATACGCAGTCAAGC